>JADLBL010000018.1 GCA_020847735.1 Candidatus Eisenbacteria bacterium | reverse complement strand
CTGCGTCGCAGGGCTGGCCAGCTTCCTCGACGTGTCACCGACACGACTGCGTCGCTGGCCAGCCCTGCTCCTTGCGCTTCACGGGCATCCGTCACTCTCGGCTCACGGTTCATGAATAGGTCGGGCTAGGATCCAGCCCGCGCTCCGGCCCGGCCCTCTCGTCCCGCCGGGCGCGGCTTCGCCGCAACGTGCCGTGCTCGCCCCCGCCTGAGGGAGGGATCCTCGATGACGTCCCGGGTGCTCCTGATGGGCGGTTCCGGACTGCTCGGTGCGCCCGCGGCGGGGGCGCTGCGCGACGCCGGTCACGAGGTGACCGTGGTGAGCCGGGGACGACGGGGCGTCGCCGAAGGCGTTCGCCACGTCGCCGCCGAGCGGGCGGACCTCGCGGCGGTCGGGCGTGCGCTGCAAGGGGAGAGCTTCGATCTCGCGGTGGACTTTCTGGCGTTCCACGGAAGCGACGTGGACGCGGCGCTCTCGCCGCCGGCGCCGCGCGTCGCCCGTTACGTCCTGATCTCCAGCGGTCAGGTCTATCTGATCGCCACCGAACGCCGCCCGCCCTCGCGTGAAGCGGACGGAGCGCTGCCGCTCATGGCGGAGCCCGCCGCGGGGACCCGCGATCGGGCGAACTGGGACTACGGCGTCGGCAAGCGGGAGGCCGAAGCCCGTCTTCGCATGCGCGCGGCCTCGCGCGGCGGGGCCGACCTCGCGCTGCGCCTGCCGGTCGTGCAGGGCGCGAACGACCCCTCGCGAAGGCTGTGGGCCTACCTCGAGCGGCTGCTGGACGGCGGACCGCTGCTGCTGCCGGGCGGCGGCCGCGATCCCGTGCGCTTCGTGTGGGCCGAGGACGTGGCGCGCGTGCTCGTCGCGCTCGCCGGCGGCGCCCGCCCGCCGGGCCACACCTACAATCTCGCCCAGCCCGACGAGCCGGAACTTCGCGTGTTGCTCGAGCGCGCCGCCGGGTGCCTGGGCGTTTCCGCACGCCTCGTGGACTGCACGGCCCGCGAACTCGAGCAGGCCGGCCTCGATGAGTACGTCTCGCCTTTCAGCGGCCGATGGTGCTCGCGGCCGGACCCCTCGCTCGCCGTCGCCGAGCTGGGATTCCGAGGCACGCCCAGCGCCGGCTGGCTGCCCGAAGTCGTGCGCGCACACCTTGCCGAGAGCACGCCCCGCAGTCATGCCGGGTACGCGCAGCGGGCGCTCGAGCTTGCTCTCGCGGCCCGGCTCGGGGCGCGCTGAGCCGCGAGACGACCCTGCCGGGCGCCGTGCATTGCTTGACCGGGTCGGGGCGCGCCGACTAGACTCCCCGGCCGCACGAGTGTCGGATTCGGCCTGTTCGCGCGGCCCCGGCGCCATTCCTCGGTAGCTCAACGGTAGAGCATCCGGCTGTTAACCGGAGGGTTGTAGGTTCGAATCCTACCCGAGGAGCCAGCTTGCGAGAGCCCCCGCGACCCCGCGTCGCGGGGGCTTGTCGCGTTCACGGGGCCCCAAGGACTCGCGGCGGGTCCCGGCCGTCGGTCGCCCCCGCGCTCATGCAACGCCGGCCGGTGGGAGGACACCTTCGCCTTCGCTCCGGCGGAGGTGATCCCACCGCGGTCCAACCCCGGGACGCCGTCCTGCTCGCCGCGCCGGCCCGGGCGCGTTAGGGTGGGGCATGCCCTTCGCCTCCATCGGCGCGCTGCTCGGCCTGCTCGGTGTCGCGGCCGGGGCGTTCGGCGCGCACGCGCTGCGCGGCCGCCTCGATCCCGGGATGCTCCAGGTCTTCGAGACCGCGGCCCGCTACCAGCTCGTGCACGCGCTGGCGCTGCTCTTCGCCGGGGCGAAGTTGCAGGGCACCCCGCGCCCTGCGCTCACGGCAGCCTGCTGGCTGCTGCTCGCCGGCGTGGTGATCTTCTCCGGCAGCCTCTACGCGCTCGTGCTCACGGGCACGCGCCTGTGGGGCGCCGTGACGCCCATCGGCGGCCTGTGCCTGATGGCCGGCTGGCTGGCGCTCGCGCTCGCGTTCCGGCCGCGCCGCGGCTGAGCGGCCGCGCCCTCGAGGACCGGCGGAGGCACACGGTCGCCATCCGAGGGCTTGAGGTCGTTGCGGCATAGTTCAAGACTTTGTCCAAGAAAACTCTTGAAAACGCCCGGTCATAGTTGACAAAGTCCACACTTCGCCGGCCGGTTCAAAGCGGGCGCCGCTGCGTGCCCGGGACGCGACCGACGTCCACGCCTCTTCTCCCCCTTGGGAGGCCGAACATGAAGCAGCGGTTCGTCGTCAGTGCGGTGTTCGTTCTCGGACTCACGGCGTTGTTCGCGTCCGCGGCGCTTGCCGGGCGTCCTTCCACGCCCGACTGGCGGACGCCCGGCCTGGATGGCGGACGCAACTGCGCCACACCCGAGCCCACGGTGTTCGAAACCGAGGCCGTGCAGGCGGCCCTGCGCCGTTACATCGAGGACGGCCGCGCCGGCGCGACCGGGCAGATCAAGATCGCCTGGCACGTGATCTACAACGGCTCGACGGGCAACATTCCGCAGTCGCAGATTGACGCGCAGATCGCGTACATGAACGCGCGCTACGCCGGCACCGGCTTCAGCTTCGTGCTCGCCTCGGTGGACCGCACGAACAAGAAGGCCTGGTGGACCATGACGCCGGGCTCGCGCGCCGAGAAGAACGCCAAGAACACGCTGGCGATCGATCCGCTGCACCGCTTCAACGTCTACACGTGCAAGCCGGGCCAGAGCCTGCTCGGCTGGGCGACGTTCCCGTGGTCGTACGCCGAGAACAACAAGCAGCACGGCGTGGTGATCCACTACGGCTCGGTTCCCGGCGGCTACCTCGCGCCCTACAACCTCGGCGGCACGCTGGCGCACGAGGCCGGCCACTACCTCGGCCTGTACCACACGTTCCAGGGCGGCTGCACCGCGCCCGGCGACTACTGCGACGACACGCCCTACGAGGCGAGCGCCGCGTCGGGCTGCCCCGAAGGCCGCAACACCTGCTCCTCGGCGGGGCTCGATCCGATCCACAACTACATGGATTACTCGGACGACGCCTGCTACACCGAGTTCACCTCGCAGCAGATCTCGCGCATGCAGTCCATGACGGGCCAGTACCGCCCGAACCTGCTGAACGCGCCGATCGCGCAGGCCGGCCAGGAGCCCACGGTCGCCGAGCCGATGCTCACCGGCGGCGTCGCCTTCCGCAACGTGTTCCCCAACCCGTTCAAGACCAACGCCACCGTGCAGCTCTACCTGCCGCGCAGCGGCCAGGTGACGGTCAAGGTCTACAACGTCGCGGGGCAGCTCGTGGAAACCCTGGCCGACGGCGACATGTCGGCCGGCGACCACTCGCTGGTCTTCGCGCCGAAGCTGCTCGCCCCCGGCACTTATTTCATCCACGCGGTGACGGCGGGTTCGCGGACCGCCCGCACCGTCGTGCTCCTGCGGTAGCGCCGCACGCAGCGCGAGTGGGGCCGGTCGAAAGACCGGCCCCTTCGTGTTTCGTGGCGTGACCCGCTTCGCGGGGTCCGCCGGCCGCACGGGCCGCATGCTCCTGGGTGCGCGCCGCCGCTTCGCGTGACCGTTCGTCCGGCCGGGCCGTGCGCGGGCGCACCCCGCCGCTTCGCGCGCCCGCGCGACTGTGGCACTCTGGCCGCATGAGCGAGTCCCACGATCCCGCCGAACACGCTCGAACGCTCGTCACCGCGGCGCTCGGCCGCGCGCAGGCGCCCGTGCGCGAGCTGCCCCCGCGGCTGGTGATCGTGGATGCCGGAGCGCAGCGCGTGCTGTTCCTGCGGGACGGCAAGGTCGCCGGGTCGTGGCCCGCCTCGACGGCGGCCAACGGCATCGGCGGCCAGAGCGGCTCGTACAAGACGCCGCCCGGCTGGCACCGCATTCACCGCCGGATCGGCGCGGGTGCGGCGAGCGGCACGGTGTTCGTGAGCCGCGAGGCGACCGGCGAGATCTGGCGCGGCGAACCGCGCGAGGACGACCTGATCCTCACGCGCGTGCTGACGCTCGAGGGCCTCGAGGACGGCGTCAACCGCGGAACCGGCTGCGATTCGCTGGAGCGCTACATCTATCTGCACGGCACGAACCACGAGCACACCCTCGGCACGCCCGCCTCGCACGGCTGCGTGCGGCTCTCGAACGCCGGCATCGCCGAGCTCTTCGACCTCGTCGCCGAAGGGGATCCGGTCGTGATCATCGCGCCCGGGCCCGGCGAGGCGCCCGATCCGCGCTCGACCGCGCGGTTTCACTACGCCGGCGTGGGTGGCAGCGGCATGAGCGCGCTCGCGCAGTTCCAGGCCATGCTCGGCGGCCGCGTGAGCGGCAGCGACCGCGGCTTCGACCGCGGCGAGCGACCGCAGGCGCGCGCGCAGCTCGAGCGGCTCGGCATCGCGATCGTGCCGCAGGACGGCAGGGGCGCCGGTGGCGACTGCGCGGCACTGGTCGTTTCGACGGCGGTCGAATCCTCGGTGCCCGACGTGGCCGAGGCGCAGCGCCGTGCGCTTCCGATCGTGCACCGCTCGGAGATGCTGGCCAGCTGGGTCGCCGACCTCCGCTCGATCGCGGTCTCCGGCACGAGCGGCAAGTCCACGGTCGTGGCGATGATCTTCGAGATCCTGCGCGCCGCCGGCCGCGACCCTTCCGTCATCACCGGCGGCGAACTGGTGGCGCTGCAGCGCGAAGGCCTGTGGGGCAACGCCTGGGCCGGCGCCGGCGAGCTGCTGGTCGTCGAGGCCGACGAGAGCGACGGCTCGCTGGTCCGCTACCGCCCGGCGATCGGCGTCGCGCTCAACCTGACGCGCGACCACAGGCCCGAGTCCGAGGTCGCGGCCATGTTCGCGACGCTGCGCGCGCGCACCCGCGAGACGTTCGTGTGCGGCGAGGGCGAGGCCCTCGGCTCCCTGCGCGACGGCGCGCTCGTCTTTGGCACCGGAGCCCGCGCGGCCGTGCGCGGCCAGGCGCTCGAGCTGGACGCCGAAGGAAGCACGTTCGAGGTGGAGGGAGTCCGCTTCCGCCTGCTGGTGCCCGGCGCGCACAACGTCGAGAACGCGCTCGCCGCCATCGCCTGCTGCCGCGCCGTCGGCGTCGAACCCGGCGCGATGGCCGCGCCGCTCGCCTCGTTCGCCGGCGTTTCGCGCCGTTTCCAATCGCTCGGCACCGCCCGCGGAGTCGAGGTCGTGGACGACTTCGCCCACAATCCCGCCAAGATCGCCGCCGCGCTCGCGACCGCTCAGCGCCGCTCGCGCCGCGTGCTTTCCGTCTACCAGCCGCACGGCTACGGCCCGACCCGCTTTCTGCGCGAGGACCTCGTCGAGACCCTCGCGACGCACCTGCGCCCCGACGACCTCGCCTTCTGGCTCGAGGTCTACTACGCCGGCGGCACCGCGACGCGCGACTTCTCGAGCGCCGACGTCACCGCGCAGATCGCGGCACGGGGGCGGGGGGCCGAGTTCGCGCCGTCACGCGAATGGCTCGCCGCGCGCCTCGTCGAGGTCGCCCGGCCCGGCGATCTCGTGCTCGTCATGGGTGCGCGTGACCCGTCGCTCACGGAGTTCGCGCACGACGTGCTCGCGCGGCTCGGGGGCACGGTGGAATCGGCGGTGAGCCATGCGTGAGGCTGGACTGAGCGCGCCGCGATTCGGCCCGGCAGCCGGCGGCGAGCGCCGGACGCCGGCTCGCCGCCCGCAGACTTCCCGCGCCGGCGACCGCGAGTCCCGGGCATGAGCCACTCGCACGATCACGGAGCCGGCGCCTCGACCAACGCCTTCCGCGTCGGCGTGATTCTCAACCTGGCCTTCGTGCTGATCGAGGTCATCGCCGGGCTCGCGGCCCATTCGCTCGCGCTGCTGGCCGATGCCGGCCACAACCTGAGCGACGTGCTCGGCCTGGGCCTCGCATGGGGCGCGGCCGAGATGTCGCGCCGGAAGCCGACGCCGCGGCGCACCTACGGCCTGCGGCGCTCGACGATCCTCGCGGCGCTCGCGAACGCCGTGCTGTTGCTGGTGGCGATCGGCGCCATCGGGTGGGAGGCGGTGCAGCGACTGCTGCAGCCGCACCCGGTCGAAGGACTCACCGTGGCGATCGTCGCCGGGGCCGGCGTGGCGGTGAACGGCGTGACCGCCATGTTGTTCATGCGCGGCCGGGCCGACGACCTCAACGTCCGCGGCGCGTTTCTGCACATGATCGCGGACGCGGCCGTCTCCGCCGCCGTCGTGCTTGCCGGACTCGGCATGCGCTGGACCGGCTGGACCTGGCTGGATCCGCTGACCAGCCTCGCCGTCGCCGCCGTCATCCTCGTCGGCACCTGGGGGCTGCTGCGGGAGTCGTTCGCCCTCGCCATGGACGCGGTCCCTGAAGGCATCGATCCGCACGAAGTCCGAACCTACCTGCGGGGCCTGACCGGCGTCGCGGCCGTGCACGATCTCCATATCTGGGCCATGAGCACCACCGAGGCCGCGCTGACCGCGCACCTCGTCTGCGGCGAGAACTGGGCGGACGCGACGCTCTCCGGCATCCGCGACGATCTGCACCGGCGCTTCGGCATCGAGCACGTGACCATCCAGGTCGAGCGCGAGGAACATGGACCCTGCGCACAGGAGCCGGAAAGCGTGGTGTGAGGTTGATTGACCCGACGCGCTCCCGCCGACTTCGGATCTCACGCGATGGCCACGACGACGCGGGCGTGCGAGCAGGGCGGACGCGCTATCTTCGGCTCCCGTGGCCCCGTAGCTCGGACGGATAGAGCAGCGGTCTCCTGACTCCTCCGGCCGAAACTCACCTCACTCACTGAAGTCGTTGTCACGCAAAGCCCCGCTTGCGGTTGCAGCCGCGAGCGGGGCTTTTTCATGTGGCCGGGAAGGCACAGGAATGGACTATGGCGGACTCTGAACAGGCGACCAATCGGCGACCAATGGCGCCCTCGGTCGACCGCATCGGTGAGGACTTCGCTGAGCCGACTGAGTGCGTCGTGCGCTCTGCCGACCGCGCGCCAAGGCCCAACCGCCCTCCGGCCAACCGGCAATCCGATGCACCGGAGGCCGACTTGACGAATCATCAAGTCGCCCCCAGAGTGGCTTGCGTCATGGATGAGCCGCTGGCACCGGAAGCCGCGAACCGGCTGATTCGCGAGATCCTCAGGTCTGGGCGCTTCACCTACTCGCGACATGCCAAGGAGGAGTTGCTCGCCGACGACCTCGCCACGGTCGACTGCGAGAACGTGCTGCGCGGCGGAGTCGTTCGAGCCGGAGAACTGGAACACGGCACGTGGAGGTACAGGGTGGACACCGCCCGCATCACGGTCGTGATCGCATTCCGCTCGGAGCGCGAGCTGGTCGTCGTGACGGCCTGGAGGACCGGCCGCTGAGGTCAAGGAACGGAAAGGGGAAGCGAGCGATGAAGTGTCTCGAGTGCGGTACACCGATGAAGACCCGCAAGGAAAGCTACCGCTACGACGAATCCGGCCTTAAGCACGTTACCCTGCTCGGGGTGGAGGTGACTCGCTGTCCTCGGTGCGGGAACTACGAGGTCTCGATCCCGCACATCGAGGAGCTTCATCGCCTGCTCGCCAAGATCCTCATCGAGAAGTCGACTCGTTTCACGGGCGACGAGGTCCGCTTCCTTCGCAAGAGCCTGGGCTGGTCGGGCTCCGACTTCGCCAAGCACATGGGGGTCGCGGAGGAGACGGTCTCGCGCTGGGAGAACGACGCCGCTCCGATTGGACCGCAGGCGGATCGGCTGCTGCGGTTCCTCGTCGCGCAGGGGCGGCTGACAACCAGCTATCCGACCGATCGCCTCATGCGGATCGATCTCAAGAGAGCCACGGCGACTCGAGTGAAACTGGCGACCCGGAAGGAACAGTGGACGGTTCAGGCGGCATAGTCGGCGCCACCGCGGGAGGCTTCTGCTGATGCTGATTGTCCGTTGCACGGCCAAACTGCTGGCCCGGCTCCGGGTCCGGCCCTTGGCCTCGCCAGTTCCGTCCTTGACAGCGCTCGGGGACTGGTACGCGACGGTCCTGCCGCTGAGCCCCTCCCAATTGGTGCTGCTGGTCAATGAGACGACACGGCTACCCGTCGTTCTTCCTGCCCGCGAGTTGTCGACGCTCGCCAGCCGCATCCCAGAAGCAATCGCCGATGTGTTGCGCGATCTCGGGGTTGATGCGGAAGCCGTTGACCGGGAGAGGCAGGCCATGGCCGAGATCGCCTTCGACAAGACGGCGAGCCGCAGCGTGCTGGGCGCCATGAACGAGCACGTGTTCCACCTGGGCTTGACGCACGAGGCGCAACCCACCATGACAGAGCACACGCTGAGCATGCACTTGGGCCGGATGCTCGTAACGATCCCTGGGCACGGCTACCAGCACCCCGGCGAGTTCACCGCGCGTCTGCTCGGAAGCACGGAGCCCAGTTCACACCCACTTGCCAAGCCACCTCGAAGGGACACCGCGATGAAGCGCCCTGCCAGCATTTTCGGGTTAAAGGTAACGCTCCGGGACACGCGCCCTCCGATCTGGCGGCGCATCCGGATCCGGAGCGACGTCACGCTGTTCAAGCTCCACTCGGTCCTGCAGTACGTCATGGGCTGGATGGACGGCCACATGCACCAGTTCGTGATGGGAGAGACGCGCTACGGCAAAGTCGATCGCGAGTTCCCCGAGTGCGAGAACGAGAAGAAGGTGATGCTGAGCCAGGTGCTCCGGAGTCCGAATGACAGCCTCGTCTACGAGTACGACTTCGGCGACGGATGGGAGCATTCCGTGGTGCTCGAGCAGGTGATGGAGGCAGAGCCCGGAGGCAAGTACCCCTACGTCGTGGAGGGGAAGCGCGCGTGCCCGCCGGAGGACTGTGGCGGGATCGGCGGCTACGAACACCTGCTCAAAGTACTCGCCGACCCTCGGCACCCCGAGCACGTCGACATGGTGGAGTGGGTGGGCGGCTCGTTCGACCCAGAAGCGTTTGACGCGGGGGAGATCAACCGCGGGTTCCACGGTGGCTGGTACTTGCCGCCGTCTCCCGACGCGCCGCGGAGCAAGACGGCGCTTCCGCGTCAGACCAAGCTCAAGTTGACCGCGCCCCGTCGCCGCCGGTGATGGTCGCACGCGGGCTGTGGCCCGGGGGCATCGCCTGGATGTGAGAGCTATGCCCGGTCGAGTAGGAGAATCTTCATGCGCTCGACGAGGAGCACATCCTCCGCCGCAGTGACGATGTCCTCCGCGACCGCGCCGGCCGCGCGGAACTCGGCAAACTGCTCATCGCCCATGACATGCCCGAGAGCGCCCAGTCGTCGCACGCCGGAGAGGTACGCGTGAAGCTCGTAGGGCTCGAAGATCGACTTGATCTCCGCCGCGAACCTCGGCAAGTCTGCCGCAAGGTCGGGGCGGGCGTTCGAGGCGCGCAGGTAGGCGAGCAGCTTCTCGCCGATCAGGTAGCCCAGCGCCTTCTGCGTGCCGAAGCGTTCCTTGATGGTCCGAGCGGCAGCGCATTGCTCACGCCAGATGGGTTGACCTAGGTTCACGCCGAATCTCCCCGTGGGTCTGAACGCGATCGCCGAGCGACAGACTACGCCATGTTGGGAGGCGCGCGGCTTGTTGGACCGCGTGCTTCATGGCTATCGCACGCGATTGCATCGTGCTAACTTGTTGCGCCACGGCCCCGTAGCTCAGACGGATAGAGCAGCGGTTTCCTAACTCGCCCCGCGGAAATCCGCTGAAACCAGAAACTCGCGCGCAAGCCACTGGAACGCACGCCATGAGCGCGGATTCATTGGTCCGAACCGCCGCCGCCCCCGTCGGGCACTCCGGCCATGAATGGACACCGACGGACAGTGCTGGACGTTGAGGGGTTACCAAGGGGTAGCCAGTCAAGGCAGCGGTCCGACCAACCGCACGCCGCGTTCCCCCTCGACGTCGCGTGATCGCCCGCCCCCGTTGCTGCGTTAACCCGCCGGGCCGGTGCCCTTGCCCGAGGGGGGGGCCGCGGAGTTACCTTCCCCGGGTCCGTCTTCCCAGATCGGGTTCGCCCGCGCGGCTGACGCTATCGGCGATACCCGATTCGACGGTTCTCACGTTCGTTCGGGAGGTCGCACCATGTTCACGCCCACGCTGCGTTCATCGCGTGCTACGCTTTTTGCCCCAGTGATGCTGCTCGCGGCCACCCTCAACCCTGGGCCTTCCACGGCCATCCAGTTGCGCTGGAGTTCCGGCTCGACGGATCTCAGTGTGCCCGCGAACTCCCGGGTCACCTTGATCGTTCAGGCGGATTCTACGGAGTTCGTCCTGCCGAACTCCTGGCGCCTGCAGTGGACCGCCGACTCCTCGGGTATCGCATTCGTCGCGCCCGACTCAAGCTACGCCTGCCTCGCCGACACGGCGAAGATCGAGTCGATCGACCCGCCCCTGACACCGGCGGACAGCGCGGCCAACCTGATCACTGCGCACTTCTGCAGCTACGGTCAAACGGCGGCGTCCACAGCCTTCTGGACCCTTGATCTCGTCGGCGGCAGCCAGGGGAAGCTGCGTGTGGTTGCACTCGATCCGGGCGACCCTGATTCGAGCACGGTGCTCGAATCGAACGAGGTCACGTTCAACGGCGGGATCGACAGCGATTACGCGCCCGTGTTGCTGCATGCATCAAGCACGCACGAAACAGCCCAGCTCCGAGTGACCGTCGTAGGCGGTTCTCTCGGCGGCGTGGAGCGAGTCACGGTCGGGGCGCCCGATGGGCTCTGGGCCATCCCATTGGAGGTCTCACAACGCAGCTCGACGAGCCTTGTGGCCACGGCCGACGTGTACGTCCCCCTGCCTTCGGCCGTCGTCGAGGCCGGCCACGCCTCAGCCACATCTGGCCAGACTTCCCTCGCACCGGACAACATTGTCGTGCTCGAGGCAGAGTCCGCCGGTTTCGACACCATTCTCTATCGTGACCCGAATCCCAGCGTTTACCCGAAGGATTTCGCCTTCCACTACAGTACGGTCTACGATGCGACCGATCCGGTACATCCGTGGAAGGGGTACTTCCATCTCTTTTACATCAGGAATAAGAATGGACTCGCGAGTCCGGATAGCATCATCGCGCACGCGTGGACCGATTCGCTTGGCAAGGCGTGGAGCGTCGACACGCTTGCTTTCCGACCAAGCGGAATCGGGTGGGACAAGAAGAAGGTCTGGGCACCTTCCATTCAACAGGTCGGCGCTCTGACCTACATGTTCTACACGGGCGTCGACTCCCTCGACAATCAGAGCATTGGCCTTGCGACAACGCCGATGCTGGGCACCACGAGTACGAGTTGGACGCGCCACCGCACCCCTGCGTATACGGCTGCGGATGCCTCTTCCTGGGCAGATCCGATCGGACACCAGGTGCAAGGCGTGGTGCAGTTCCGAGATCCTTTCATCATGCCCGACCCAGACAATCCGGGTCGGTACCTGTTGTTCGTCGCGGGTGAACACGCCGACTTTCCGACCCACTACACGGTTGGCGTCGCTCGAAACGTGCAGGGAGTGCTCGACGAGTGGATCGATCTTGGCAACTACGAAGCGACCGACGACGACCACCTTCCCCTGCCCGGATCACTCGAGTCTCCGATCGTTGTGCGGGACTCGCTTTCCGGCGCATGGCGGATGTTCGTCGCGAATGCGCAGTACGACGACTATGGTCTTGAGTCCACGATCTTCCTGACGCAGACCCCTGGCGACAGCGTCACAGATCGTCGGGCCTCTCGGTGGCCTCAGCGCGACTCGCTGTTCTACTACACGGGGCAAGACGCCGACGTGATCGGATGGCAGGCCTGCGAACATCTTCAAATAGGGTCCTTGCACTTCTTCGCAGCCTTCCACGGTCCCCACGGCATCTGTATCTCCCGCATGCACTGGGACCCAGTGTCTCAGAAGTTCATCCTCGTTTACCCGGAAGTGGCTGGTGTGTCGTCGACAACACTTCGTCAGGGCGTGCGCCTGAACCTCTGCAACTCGCACCCCGGCAGTGGCGTTGTCAGGTTTGCACTTGAGGCAGACGAGTTGGTGCTGCCGAACCTGACACTCTACGACACGATGGGAAGACGGGTTCGAACCCTGATCGATGGGCGCCCACTGCTCGGCCGGGTCGAGTTGGAGTGGGACTGCCGAGATGGCAGTGGGCGTTCTGTCTCGTCCGGCGTCTACTTCGCACGCTTGACTGCCGTGGGCCAGGCGCATGTGCTCCGGGTTGTGGTTCTCCGGTAGCCGCAAGATGGCGATTGGGAGATTGGCAGCTCGCCTGTGGGCTTCGCCGAGGCCCAAGTCGCTCCTCGAGGCAGTGCCATGCCGAATCGCCCGTACGCGCCTCGTGTTCGGCGGCTGCTTCAGACGGTGCCTCTCGCTTGCTGGGCTCTTGGTCCTAGGTATTGCGATTCCGTCCGCCGCTCAGGAAATCGACACCACTACGTGGGTGTTGAGGCCAGGGTCCACTGCTCTCGCGGTCGCAAGGGAGGGCAACACAATCTACCTCGGCGGGAACTTCAGGTTCATCGGCCCATCAAGTGGGGGTGGAGTACCGTGCGACTTCACCACCGGCGAACCCCGCACCGGCTTCCCTGCCGTCGTTGGACGTGTCAACGCTGTCGTGGGAGATGGGCACGGAGGCTGGTTCCTCGGTGGTCAGTTCTCCCATGTCGGCGGGCAGCCACGCACGAACCTCGCGCATGTCCTCATGAACGGAACACTCTCAGACTGGGATCCACACCCCAATGAAAAGGTCTGGACGATTGCCCTCGTGAATGGCGCCCTCTACGTCGGGGGCGATTTCACTGCGATCGCTGGCAGCCCGAGGGCCCATCTCGCGGCCTTTTCGGTCGCAAGTCATGCGCTCCTGGCGTGGACCTGTGATACCGACAATCGTGTGGCTGCACTGGCCCCCTGGGGCAATGTGCTGTTCGTCGGCGGGTGGTTTACGATGGTGTCGAACCAACCTCGCGCGTACGTCGCTCAGGTCGGACTCGCGTCGGGGGCGCTGACTGCGTGGCAGCTGGCGCTCGACGATCAGGTCAAGACCCTGGCGGTCAGGGACACGACGCTGTATGTCGGAGGCTACTTTTCCCTGGCGAATGGCGAGCTTCGTCGCTGCCTCGCCGCCGTGGGCGCAGAAACAGGAGTGGTCCACAACTGGGATGCTGGGCTTGTCCGACTCCCAGACTGGAGCATTGACTCCGGCCCCCACGTCAACGCGATTCAAGCGCATTCGGGGGGCTTGCTTGTGGCCGGGTCCTTCACCAGCCTTGGCGGACAAGCCCGTCGCGGCTTGGCGCAGCTCGACTTCGAGAGCGGACAAGCCACACCGTGGCAGGTGACCGCTACCTACCCGCGCCCGGTCGGTGCCGAGTTCTGGGCACTGCAGATTCGCGGCGACACGCTCATCGTGGCGGGTCAGTTTGACTCACTTGCTGGCGCCCCGGGCGCAAACGTTGCGGCTTTGCGACTGGCCACCGGCCAGCGGTTGGCGTGGGATCCAAGGCCAAACGACTACGTCTTTGCGCTCTCGGTACAAGACGGCTGGGTCTTCCTTGGTGGCTGGTTTACGTCGCTGGGAGAGTGGCTGGAACGTCCCGGGCTTGCAGCGCTCGATGCATCGTCCGGTCGAGTGACCGGGTGGTCTCCGGAGCCGGATGGATCCGTCGCCAGCATCCTGCCGTATGGGGGCAAGGTCTATGTGGGCGGGCAGTTCACCAGGATCGGTGGACAGCAGCGGAGCAACATTGCTGCCCTCGACCCGATCACCGGGCAGGCAACAAGCTGGAATCCCGGGGCGGATGGGGGCGTTTGGACGCTTGCGCCGAGGCGGGATGCCGTTCTTGCGGGCGGGCTGTTCCACTCGATCGGTGGTCGCGCCCAGCGTGGAATCGCGGTGCTTGACACTCTCACGGCCCAAGCGTTGCCTTGGAATCCGCAAGCCGTCGGGGACGTCTATTGCCTCGCCATTGCCGACTCCATCGCATACGTCGGCGGGGATTTCCTGTCCATGGGTGGGCAGCCTCGTCGGTCACTCGCGGCGATTGACCTGACAACTGGAATGGCGTCGGCGTGGGATCCCGGGACAGATGGAGTCGTCAAGGCGATTGCGATACTCGACCAAACCGTCTACGTCGGCGGTCTGTTCCACCAAGTCGGTGGTCTACCACGTGAATACGTGGCGGCGCTGGATCATTCCGGCGTGCCGACGCAGTGGGCCCCAAACGTATTCGGCCCCTTGTCCCGGACGCGGGTGCACGCACTGGCCGCACACGACAGCACCGTTTTCGTGGGTGGCTACTTCTCAGGACTCTCCGACGAGTCGCGTGAGTACTTCGCCGCCGTTGACTCCAGGACCGCCGCCGTGCGACAGGCGTGGCCGACCATGGATGGGCAGGTTCTCGCCATGGGGGCATGGGAAGACGTTCTCTACGCTGCGGGCGCCTTCGGCCGAGTGGGATCGTCTGCCCGCGTCGGGCTGGCAGCCATCCGAATTCCGCACGGTCCTCAGGACGCCGCTCCGCCTCGGGTCACCCTGGCCCAGTGCGCTCCAAACCCTGTCCGGGGCCAGACGGTCATACGTTTTGGGCTGCCTGGCGACTCACGGGTTGACCTCGCCGTCTTCGACGTCCAAGGACGGAAGGTCGCTGAGCTGCTGTCTCGAACATGGCAGCCCGCCGGGCTGCATGAAGTCAGCATGTCCAGCGCAGGATGGCAACCGGGCTGCTACCTGTACCGCCTCTCTGCTGGCGGAGCCAACGTGACGCGGAGAATGCTCGTCATTCGATGAAGTCCGATCCGGAAGGACCAGCTCGCGACACAGCACTCGATGGGCAGCATCAGGGCGCGCGGTCGCCGGCGCTCGCGGGGGGAGATCGCGGCCACTGAAGGCCCCGTGTGTGCGGTCGAGGTTTTCCCCGCACGAGTTCCGCGCTATGTTCCTGCGCTGCGGCCCCGTAGCTCAGATGGATAGAGCGAGAGTTTCCTAAACTCTGCGTCGCAGGTTCGACTCCTGTCGGGGCCACCAACTTGGGAAGGAGAGGTCCGACCTTCCTAAACCGCGTGCCGCTGGTTCGACTCCAGCCGGGGCCACCAACTTCGCGCCGCGCCGGCAGCCCGGCTCCAGAAAGTGCCGCAACGAAGCCCCGCGCCCCTTCGCAACGCGCGCCCGCCGGAACCTCAGCGCCGCCCGTATCGGGTCGCGACGTACTCGTCGAGCAGCTTCGCGAAGTCGGCGGCGATCGACTCGCCGCGCAGCGTCACGCGCAGCTTGCCGTCCACGTAGACCGGCGCGCGCGGGTCCTCGCCGTTGCCGGGGAGCGAAATGCCGATGTCGGCGTGCTTGCTCTCGCCGGGGCCGTTGACCACGCAGCCCATGACCGCGACCTTCAGCTCCTCGACGCCGGGGTGCTGCTCGCGCCAGGCGGCCATGCGCGCCTGGATGTGCGCGGTCACCTGTGCGGCCAGCTCCTGGAAGAACGTGCTGGTCGTGCGGCCGCAGCCGGGGCAGCTGGTCACCTGGGGCGAAAAGGCGCGCAGGCCGAGCGACTGCAGGATCTGCTGGCAGATGCGCACTTCCTCGGCGCGATCTCCACCCGGAAGGGGCGTCAGGCTGGTGCGGATGGTGTCGCCGATGCCTTCGAACAGCAGCACGGAGAGCGCCGCGGTGGTCGCGACGATGCCCTTGGCGCCGAGCCCGGCCTCGGTGAGGCCGAGGTGGAGCGGGTAGTCCGAGCTGGCGGCGAGCGCGCGATACACCTGCACCAGGTCGCGCACGTCCGAGACCTTGGCCGACAGGATGATCCGGTCGTGCGGCTGGCCGAAGCCCTCGGCGAGCGCGGCCGAACGCAGCGCGCTCTCGCGCATCGCTTCGAGCACGACCTCCCGGTCGGGCAGCGGCTCGGTCCGCCTGGCGTTCGCGTCCATCAGCGAGGTCAGCAGCGCGCGGTCGAGCGAGCCCCAGTTGACGCCGATGCGCACGGGCTTTTCGTTCGCCACCGCGACATCAATCATCCGGCGGAAGTTGTCGTCGTGCTGGTGTCCGGCGCCGACGTTGCCGGGGTTGATCCGGTACTTGGCGAGGGCGCGCGCGCACTCGGGGTACTCGGTGAGCAGCAGGTGTCCGTTGTAATGGAAGTCGCCCACGATCGGCACGCGAAGGCCGAGGTCCTCGACCCGGCGCGCGATCTCGCCGACGGCGGCGGCGGCCTCGCGGGTGTTGACGGTGACGCGCACCAGCTCCGAACCGGCCCGGGCGAGCAGCGCGACCTGCGCCGCGGTCGCGGCGACGTCGGCGGTGTCGGTGTTGGTCATGGACTGGACGACGACCGGATGGCCGCCGCCCACGGAAACGCCGCCGACCCTGCAGGTGACGCTGGTGCGTCGCGGGCGCAGGCGGGAGTCCTCGATCTGGACGAGAGGCATGTCGGGCAGGGTAGGGGCCGCTTCTTCGGCGCGTCAAACCTGAGGAAACGCGCGGGCGGCTCTGTTAGCGTTCCTCGCCGAGAGCCCTGCCGCCGGCCGCCGCGGGGCACAGGAAGAAAGGGAAGCCATGAGCCCGAACGCCGCCGACATGATTGATGCGGTCTGCCGCCAGGACATCGAAGGCGTCGCCGACCTGCTGCGCCAGCAGCCGACACTCGCCGCGAGCCGCGACGAGAACGGCATTTCCGCGTTCCTGTGGGCGAGCTACACGCGCCAGTCCGCGGTGCGCGACCTGCTGCGTGCCTCGCTGCCGTCGCTCGACATCTTCGAAGCGGTGGCCGCGGGCGACGAAGCGCGCGCGCTCGAGCTGCTCGCGGCGCAGCCGGCGCTGGCGCACGCCTGGTCGAGTGACGGGTTCACGCCGCTCCACCTGGCGGCGTACTTCGCCCGCGGGGCGGTCGCCGAGCGGTTGCTCATGATGGGCGCCGACGTGGCGGCCGAGTCGAGAAATCCGATGCGGGTCACACCGCTGCACAGCGCGGTGTCCTCGCGCAGTCTCGATCTGTGCCGGCTGCTGCTCGAGCGCGGCGCGCCGCCGGACGCGGGCCAGCATCACGGCTGGACGGCGCTGATGTCGGCCGGAATGCTCGGCGACGGCGAACTGGCGGACCTGCTGCTGGCGCACGGAGCGACGCTCGCTCCCAGGGGCGACAAGGGTCAGACCGCGGCCGACATCGCGGCCGAGAAGGGGCACGACGCGCTCGCGGCTCGCCTGCGCCCGACGATCGTGGCCTGAGCGGAACGCCGCCGGGCGCATCCGCACGCGCCGCCCGCCGGCCGGGCTTCCCGCCGCGACCGACGACGCACGCGCCGGGCGGCTGCTCGCGCGGGCACGAGCCTCCCGCCCGGGGCCACGCTCAGCGTGTGGCGCCGCCCGACCAGAGCAGGTTCGCCCGTTCGGGCCCGTGCGCGTCGCCCGCGAGTTCGGCGCCCAGCGCATCCAGGCCGTGCTGAAGCCGCTCGCGCAGCGCCGCGAGCAGCGCTGACCGGCCCGCTTCCGCGTCGGCGCCCGCGGCCAGCGCCTCGTGCACGGCGAGCGGTTCGGGCACGCGCACGTGCACGGCGCGCGGCGCGACGGCGACGGGCACGGTGTTGTGGAGCGCGTTGGCGAACCCGCGCGTGACGAGCGCGCCGCGCGTTCGCTTGAGCACCTCGGCGATGCGTTCCGGCGCGAGCGTCGGCCGGTCGTAGAGCGCGGGATCGAAGCCGGCGAGGCGCTGCAGTTCGGCGAGCCGCTCGCGATCGCGACGCGCGCCTTCGGGGTCGGTGGCGGCGAGCGCGCGGATGGACTTGCGGAGCTGGTGCTGCGCGCGCACCGGGTCGGGCTCCAGCGGGCCGTGTGCGCGGGCCAGCGCCTCGCGCAGCGCCGCGAGCGTCGCGGCCTGCGCGCCGAAGTAGGCGCGGCCGGGCGCCGCGGGGTCGAACGCGGGCGCGGGCAGCGAGAGCCGCCCGCACTGGCGCGCCAGCAGCCGCCCGAGCAGCGCCGCGAAGCGCGCCTCGAGCGCGCCGCCTCCCGGCGCGAGGCCGAGCGCGCGTTCGATGTGGGCCATCTCGCGGCTCAGGCCGGCCGACGGATCGGCGAGGAACCGCAGCCGCCAGAGCAGCGGCACGACGAACACCGGCCGCGAATCGCCCCGCTCGCGCAGCAGCCGCGCGGCCTCCCACGCCATGTCCACGACGCCGGGCAGCAGCGGCCCCACGCGTTCGCCCTGCCAGGTCGCGGTGCCCTCGGGGTGCAGCAGCACGCCGTGGCCGGCGAGCGCCCAGCGCACCGAGTACGCCTTGCCCTCGCCGCCGGGCGCGTTGGCGATCAGGTTGTTCGCGAGCCAGAAGCGCTGCGAAAGCGGCGAGCCGTTGACGATCTCGTACGACGCCCAGTGCGCCATGAGCGGCGAGACGCGGCGCGAGATTTCCTTGTCCACCAGCCAGTCGGTGAGGAACTCGGGATGATTGGGACCCAGGAAAGCGGCCGTGCCGGGATTCACCGCCGCGCGCAGCCGGGCGAGGTCGGCCCCGGGCAGGTCGAACCGGCGAAGCCCCAGCACGGGACCCAGCATGAGGTGGCGGTTGACGGGTCCGAGCAGCCGGATGAGCCACGCCTGCGGCGCGGGCTCGCGGTAGATGCGCGGATTGAATCGCCCGCTCATGCGGCCCGGCGCGGCCCGGCGCCGGTGACGCGGGCGGCGGCGTGGAGCGGGAATCGGGAGTCCGGGAGTCGGCCCGGGGCCGTCGTCGCGTCGCGCATGCGCGGGACGCTAGCGCAGCGCGCCGCCCCTGCCCAATCACGCCCGCCCCGGCGCGGGGCTTTCAGCCGCGACCGGGCGTGCTAGCGTGCCGGCAACCCGTAACCGCAGGAGACGCCATGCCGCTGCTGCTGACCGAGACGGACGTCGCAGCGCTGCTCGAAACGGGCGCGCTCGTGGACCTCATGGAGACGACGCTCGCCGACTTCTCTTCCGGGCGGACGGTCCAGCCCGTGCGTACGACGCTGCGCCTGGAGGAGCACGAGTCCTTCATCGGCGTCATGCCGGCGGCGTTGCCCGGCGACGCGGGCGCGGGGCTCAAGGTCGTGACGCTCGCGCCACGCAACGCCGCGCGCGGCCTGCCCACCCATCTCGCGACCATCCTCGTCCTCGATCCGGAGACGGGCGCCCTCGAGGCGATTCTCGACGGCCGGCTCGTGACCGAGCGTCGCACGGCGGCCGTCTCGGCCGCGGCCGCGCGCCGGCTCGCCCGTGCCGGCGCGGAAACCCTGGCGCTGCTCGGCTCGGGGGTGCAGGCGCTCAGCCATCTCGAGGCGTTCGCGGCCGTCCTGCCGCTGCGCGAGGCGCGCGTCTGGAGCCCGAACCCGGAACGCCGCGCGGCGTTCGCGCGCGCGCACGATGGCGGGCGCGGCTTCGCGGTGCGCGCGGTCGCGTCGGCCGAGGAGGCGGTTCGGGGCGCCGACCTGGTGGTCGCGGCGACGAGCGCGCGCACGCCGGTGCTGCGCGGCGAATGGCTCGCCGAGGGCGCGCACGTGAGCGCGGTCGGCGCGTGCACGCCCGACTGGCGCGAGCTGGACGGCGAGGCGGTGCGTCGCTCGCGCGTCTACGTGGACTCGCTCGCGGCGGCCCGGCAGGAGGCGGGGGACCTGATCGGCGCCGAACGCGAAGGGGGCTGGAGCTTCGCCGAGGTCGTGGGCGAGTTGGGCGCGCTGTTCGCGGGCGGCCTCGCCGGACGGCGCGACGCGCGCGAGGTGACGCTCTTCAAGTCGCTGGGGCTCGCCTGCGAGGACGTCGCGAGCGCGCGCTGGCTCATCGCCCGCGCGCGCGAGCGCGGCGTCGGCATTTCGATCGCGATCTGAGCGGCCCCGCCGGCTCAGACGTACATCGCGCCCGAGAAGGCGCGGTAGTGCTTCTCGCAGGCGGGATGCTCGATGCCGAGCAGCAGGAAGATGGCGCGCCCGAGCTCGCGCGCGGCGCCGGCCGCCCAGCTCCGGTCGGCGCGCAGAGCCTCGATGTCGCGGGCCAGGGCCGTGTCCCAGTCGCCGGAGCGGACCGCCGCCAGCGCGGCCGCGAAGGGCGCGCGGGCCGCGCCTTCGGGCAGCGCGTCGGCGCGCGTCAGCCAGCCGGCGATCACGCGCAGCGCCTCGGCGCGGTCGGCGATGTCGTCGGCGAGCGGCGCGATCACGTCCTCGACCGCGGCGGGATCGAGGCGGAGCAGCGCTTCTCCGAGCGAAAGGCGCGCGGGCGCGTTGCCGGGCTCGGCCGACAGCACCTCGCGCAGCTCCGCCGCCGCCGATGCCGCGTCGCCGCCGGCGAGCTTCTCGCGGGCGGCGGCCAGCGCGCCGGCCGCGGGAGAAGGCAGCGCCCGGGCGAGCCACTCGCGCACACGCGCTTCGGGCAACGCCCCGACGAACTCGTCCACGACTTCGCCGTTCACGAACAGCTTGACGTTCGGGATGCTCATGACGCCGTAGCGCGTGGCCTGCTCGCCGAAGGCTTCGGTGTCCACCTTGGCCAGCGCCCAGCGGCCCGCGGCGTCCTCAGCGAGGCGTTCGAGCACGGGCCCGAGCGTCCGGCAGGGACCGCACCACTCCGCCCAGAAGTCCACGAGGACCGGCAGCTCGCGGCTGCGCTCGATCACGTCCTTTTCGAAATCCACGACATCGTGTCCGCTCACCGAAATGGCTCCTTTCGCGCTCGCTCCACTGGAGCAACCACCCCTGAGAGTCGGGATGAGCCCCGGGAGATTCGCGCCGCGGTCTTCGGGACCGGGGGCGGCCGGTCCCGGGCGGGAGCGACGGTGGAATCCGTGAGCTTGACGCCCGCATTGCACCCGCCGCCGTTCGCGGGCGATATGCTCATGGCGCTGTGTCCGCCTCGCGCGCGTCCGGCCCATCGCCATGACCGACCCCACGCCGAATCCGCAGGCAAGGCCCAGCGGCTCGCTCGCACGCGAGGTCGCGGTGATCGTGCTCGTCGGCGCCGCTCTCGGGCTCGGTTACAACGCCTACCTGCTCGGCTCCGGGCCGCGCGCGGGGCTCGCGTGGATCAAGGCCGAGAAGAAGCTGGTCCGGCTCGAGGACGTTCTGCCCTCCGCGCCCACGCCCGCCACGACCGGCGGGGCGCCGGCGACAGCCGGTCCCGCGCAGGAGACGGCCGAGGCGCCCGCTCTCGCCGGCCGGGCGGGCGCACGGCCCGACGCTTCCGGTGCGCCGGCCGCGAAGCCGGCGCCGACGGGCGCCGCGGCATCGCCCGCACCTTCCGCCGCCACGCCGGCCTCCGCGTCTCGAACGCCGGCCGCCGCGACGGGCCCCGTGGCCTCGGGCGCGGGCGGCATGTCGCTGGCCCCCGGCGCCGCGCCGCCCGCGGCCGGGAGCCCGACCGGCGGCGTGCCCGTCGTGCCCGCGGACGTGCCCGCGATCCCCGAGACGAAGGAACCCTTCGAGACCGGACTCGCCATCGTGCGCAGGCTCCACGCCGCCAACGCCGCGGTGTTCGTGGACGCGCGCAGCGCGGACGAGTACGCGCAGGGGCACATCGCCGGGGCGCTGCACCTGTCGTTCGACGACGTGTTCAGGAATCCCGAGCTCGCGAAGCAGCTCGACGACCGCGGGCTGCCGATCGTCGCCTACTGCGGCGGCGGTGACTGCGACCTGTCGCGCAACCTGGCCTTCTCGTTGATTGATGCCGGCAAGAAGCGCGTGCTCGTCTTCCTCGACGGCCTGCCCGCGTGGGAACAGGCGGGGCTGCCGGTGCACAAGGGGACCCAGCCGTGAGGCGCGTGCGATGAAGGCGCTGCTCGAAAGGCTCGCCTCCCCGTGGGCCGTGCGCCTCGCGCAGGTCGCGATCGGGCTCGTGTTCCTCGCCGCCGCGCTCGCCAAGATCGGCGACACGGCCTACTTCGCGCAGCAGGTGCACAACTACCGGCTCGCGCCGCTCTGGTCCGAGCACCTGATCGCCATGACGATGCCGTGGATCGAGCTGGTCGCCGGCCTCGCGCTGGTGGTGGGTCCGCGGCGGCGCGCCGGCGCGGTCGTGGTGTTCGCGCTCATGGTCCTGTTCACGTTCGCGGTCGGCGCCGCCTGGGCGCGCGGACTGGACTTCAGCTGCGGCTGTTTCGGCAAGGCCGGCGCCGCGACGATCGGCGCGCGCAAGTTCGCCGAGAACGTCGGGCTGACGCTGCTCGCGGCCATCGCCCTGCTGCCGCCGCGCCGGTAGCCGCACATCCGCGCGGCCCGCGCCGCGATGCGAAGGCCGGGTCGCCGGGCGGGTACGCCACGAGCCCGCCCGGCGGCGAGCGGCCGCGCGCCGCGGCCGCCGCTCAGTTGTGCACGAGCCTGCGGTACTTGATCCGGTGCGGCTGGTCGGCCTCGGCGCCGATCCGCTCGTGCAGGTTCTTCTCGTAGTCCTGGTAGTTGCCCTCGAAGAACACGACCTGCGAATCGCCCTCGAACGCCAGCATGTGCGTGGCGACGCGGTCGAGGAACCAGCGGTCGTGCGAAATGATCACCGCGCACCCCGCGAACCCGAGCAGCGCCTCCTCCAGCGCGCGCAGCGTGTCCACGTCGAGGTCGTTCGTGGGCTCGTCGAGCAGCAGCAGGTTGCCGCCGCTCTGCAGGAGCTTGGCCATGTGCAGGCGGTTGCGTTCGCCGCCCGAGAGGTCCTTGACGCGCTTCTGCTGGTCGCCGCCGCGGAAGTTGAACCACGCGCAATAGGCGCGCGAGTTGACCTCGCGCTTGCCCAGCGTGATCAGGTCGTTGCCGCCCGAGATCTCCTCCCAGACGGTGTGGTCGCCCTCGAGGGTGTCGCGGCTCTGGTCCACGTAGGCGATCTGGACCGTCTCGCCGACGCGCAGCGAGCCGGCGTCGGGCTGCTCCTGTCCGACCAGCATGCGGAACAGCGTCGTCTTGCCGGCGCCGTTGGGGCCGATGACGCCGACGATTCCGGCGGGCGGGAGCTGGAACGACAGGTCGTCAATGAGCAGCGTGTCGCCGTAGCCCTTGCGCAGGTTCTGCGTCTCGATGACGACGTTGCCGAGGCGCGGTCCCGGCGGGATGTAGATCTCGACGTTGTCAATACGCTCGCGCCCTTCCTCGGCGAGCATCTTCTCGTAGGCCTGCAACCGCGCCTTGCTCTTCGCCTGCCGCGCGCGCGGGGCCATCTTGACCCACTCGAACTCGCGCTCGAGCGTCTTCTGCCGCGCCGACTCGGTCTTCTCCTCCTCGGCGAGGCGGTTCTTCTTCTGCTCGAGCCAGCTCGAGTAGTTGCCTTCCCACGGAATGCCGGCGCCGCGGTCCAGCTCGAGGATCCAGCCGGCGACGTTGTCGAGGAAGTAGCGGTCGTGCGTGACCGCCACGACCGTGCCCTCGTACTCCTTCAGGAACCGCTCGAGCCAGGCCACCGATTCGGCGTCGAGATGGTTCGTGGGCTCGTCGAGCAGCAGCAGGTCGGGCTTGGAGAGCAGCAGGCGGCAGAGCGCCACGCGGCGCCGCTCGCCGCCGGAGAGCTTCGTGACGTCGGCGTCGCCCGGCGGGCAGCGCAGGGCGTCCATCGCGATCTCGAGGTGGCGGTCGAGGTCCCACAGGCCCATGTGGTCCATCTGGTCCTGCACCTTCGACTGCTCGGCGAGCAGCTTCTCCATCTCGTCGTCGCTCATCGGCTCGGCGAATTTCGCGCTGATCTCGTTCCAGCGGTTCACGACCCGCATCTTCTCGCCGACGCCGTCCTGCACGTTCTGCAGGACCGTCTTGGCCGGATCGAGCTTCGGTTCCTGCTCGAGGTAGCCGACCGTGTAGCCCTTGCCGAGGAACGCCTCGCCGATGAAGTCGGGGTCCACCCCGGCCATGATCTTCAGCAGCGAGCTCTTGCCGGCGCCGTTCAGGCCGAGCACGCCGATCTTGGCGCCGTAGTAGAACGACAGCCAGATGCCCTTGAGGATCTCGCGCTTGGGCGGGACCACCTTGCGCAGGTCCTTCATGACGTAGACGAACGGGCGGGACGTGTCGACAGCCATGCGTGCGTTCTCGCTTCTTTGGGGCGCGCGAAGGGCGCGCGGGGGAGGCCGGAGGGGTGCGAAGACGGGAGAGAATGCGGGACGCGGGCGCACGGCGCAACCGGGCCCCCGACCGGTCGAGTCCGTGCGCCGCGCCGTCGCCGCCCGCTCAGGGCCGCCCGGGCCGCCGCGCGGCGGGCCGCGGGCCGGCCGGTCGCGGCGCCCGCCGGTCGGCTTTCCTCACGCCCACGCCGGATCGTGCGCCGGGCCGCCCACGCCACGGAACGGTCGTGCGTTCACCACCGGCGCGTTTCGCCCCCGACGGGCGCGTCGCAGCAGCGCGCGGGCCGCGGCCAGCAGGTCGCCGTGCAGCCCGGCGGCGGTCACGTCCGCGCCCGCGCCGGGCCCCGCGATGACGAGCGGAACTTCGTCGTGCAGCGCCGTGCGCAGCAGCACCACGTTCTCGCCGGCGCGTGCCCGCGCGATCGGGTCGAGCGGGTCCACCTCGGCGAGCCCGATCCGGGCGCGCAGGCCGTCCCAGGCGGCCTGATAGACGAGACGCCTGCCGCGCCCCCGCGCCGCCTCGATGCGCCCGGCGAAGGCGGCGTCGTGGGTCTCGAGCGCGGCGAGCAGCGACGCCGCGTCGGGAGTATCGAGCAGCGCGGCGGGCACGAGCGCCTCGGCGCGGACGTCGTCCGCGTCGAGCGGCAGCCCCGACTCGCGGAGCACGATCAGCAGCTTGCGCGCGACGTCGGCGCCCGAGAGGTCGGCGGCCGGGTGCGGCTCCGAAAGCCCGCGCTCGCGCGCGAGGGCCACGGCCTTCGACAGCGGCAGGCCGTCCTGCGCGGCGGCGAGCACGAACGACAGCGTGCCCGAGAGCGCGGCGCGCACGGTCCACAGCGCGTCGCCCCGCGTGCGAAGGGCCCGCACGGTGGCCAGCACCGGCAGCCCCGCGCCCACGGTCGTGGACGCGAACAGCGGCGTGCGCCGCGCCGCGTCCCGCAGCGCCCGCCACAGCGGCAGCGGCGCCGCGAGCGAGCGTTTGTTGGCGGTCACGACCGCGATGCCGGAGACGAGAAGCTCCGCGTGCCGCGCCGCTAGGTCGTCGCTGGCCGTCGCGTCCACCAGCACCAGCGGGCGGCCGTGCCGCCGCCCGAGGCGCGCGAGAACCTCGTCGAGGGCGGCGGGCGGCGAGGCGGCGAGCGCCGCTTCGACCGCCGAGGGCGCAAGGCCCTGCGGGTCGAACACCGCGCCGCGCGTGTCGAACGCCGCGACCAGCCGCAGCGGCCGGCGGCCGTCGCGCGCCGCCGCGAGTGCGAGGCGCGCCAGCAGCGCGCGGCCGACTCCGCCGCGCGCGCCCGCGAGGATCACGTCCGCCTCCGCCCGGCGCGGCCGCACGAACGCCTCGTGCAGCGCGCGAACGGCCGTTTCGGTGTCGCGCTCCGCGACCGCGGCCAGGACGACGCCCGGCAGCGCGGACTCGGGCGCGATCACCGTGGCGACGCCGGCCGCCGCGAGCGCGACCGCCGTCTCGCCCGGGTCCACGTCGTTGGCGTGGCGTCCAGCGACCGCGACGAGCCTTGCGCCTTCGGGCCCGGGCGCGAACTTCGCCGCGCCCGCCAGCGTGGCGCGCGCACAGGCGGTCGCGCTCTCGGGCACCAGCACCCCGCCGGTCAGCGCCGGGGCGACGGCCGGCACGCCGCGGGCGCGCAGGCGCCTCAGGAGCGCCAGCGCGGGCGTGCCGTCGGCGGGAACCACGCGCGTGAGCGCGCCGCCGCCGACCACCGAGGCCGAGGCGGTGCGCGCGCCGCGGGCGACGCGCGTGCCGCGCCGGCCCGGGCGGGCGCTGTCGCGCACGAACAGCTCGGTGCGCGTGCGCGCGAGCGGCTCGAGGGTGCGCGCGTGCAGCACGCGCGCGCCCAGGCGCGCGAGGGCCGACGCGGTCGTCGGATCGAGCGCCGCGTGCCGGCGGGCCGCGGGCTCGAGCCGCGGATCGGCGGTGAGGACGCCGTCCGTGTCCGTCCAGATCTCGACCCGCGACGCGTCGAGCGCCGCGGCCAGCACCGTCGCGGACAGGTCCGAGCCGCCGCGACCGAACAGCACCGTGCGTCCCGACGGATCCGCGGCGAGGAAGCCGGTCACGACCGGCAGCGCCGGCGCGTCCGGCCACCAGGCGAGCGCGCGCACGCGCGTCGTCCCGGCGTCGGGGTCGGCTTCGAGCGGATCGCCGCTCGCGGCCAGCACCTGCGACGCGTCCACCGCCGCCGCCGGCAGGCCACGGGAGGCGAGCGCGGTCGCGAAGTTCCGCGCGGACAGCCGCTCGCCGGCGGCGAGGATCCAGGCCTGGTCGTGCGGATCGTGCGCGCGGCCGCCATCGGCCGCCGCGCGCAGGGCCAGCGAATCGAGCCGCGACGCGAGAGCCGCCAGCACGGGCTCGAGTCCCGCCGGGTCGGGGCGATCGTGCGGCGCGCCGTGCTCCCGCGGGGCCAGCGCCGCGAGCCACCGCGCGTGCCGGCGGCGAAGCGCGTCGGCGAGCCGCGCGCCCGTGGCCTCGCCCCTGGCGGCGAGCGCGCAGGCGCGCACCAGCGCGTTCGTCACCCCCGCCAGGGCCGAGACGACGACCACCACGCGGCCGCGTGCGTGCGCCCGCGCGACCACCGCGAGCGCGCGGCGCGCGCGCGGTCGCTCACCGACCGAAGTGCCGCCGAACTTGAGGATGGTGATCATCGGATGGCTCCCGTTCCCGCACTTTCGCGTGACGCCGCGGGCTTCGAGTCGAGGCGGGCGCGGAAGCGCAACAGTTCGCGGTTCACGTCCGCCTGATCGAGCAGGAAGGCGTCGTGACCGTGCGGCGAACGCAGCCAGGCCAGCTCGCCGCGTGGCAGGGCGGCCGCCAGCGCTTCGATCTCGTGCGACGGGTAGAGGTGATCGCTGCCGATGCCGAGGACGAGGACCGGCGTGGCCAGCCGTCCGAGGGCGGCCGCGACGCCGCCGCGTCCCGCGCCCACGTCGTGCGTGTCCATCACGCCGAGCAGCGCGGCGTAGCTGGCGGGGTCGAAGCGCGCGACGAGCGCGTCGCCGTGGTGCGCGAGCCAGTCGCCCACCGCGAAGGGCGTGCGTTCGCCCGGCCGGCGGCCGAAGCGGGCCGCGAACGAGCGCGGCGAGCGGTAGCTGAGCATCGCGATCGCGCGCGCGGCCGCCAGTCCCGCCGTCGCGCGGGCAGGTTCGTCCGGCCAGGCCGGGTCGGCGGCGAGGGCGCGCCGCTGCGCGTCGCTCCAGGCGATCGCCCACGCCTCGTGCCGCGCGGGCGCGGCGATGACGGCCGCGGCCCCGACGCGCGCATCGAGCAACGCCCACTCGAGCGCCTGCATGCCGCCGAGCGAGCCGCCGGTCACGAGCCGGACCGCGCGCACACCGAGCGCGTCGAGCAGCGCGCGCTGGGCGTTCACGAGGTCGCGCACCGTGAGCGCCGGAAAACGCGCGCCCCATGGCGCGCCGTCGGCCGCGGGCGAAGCGGGTCCGGTGCTGCCGTGGCAGGAGCCCGGCGCGTCCACGCACACGACGAAGTCGCGCCCGGGATCGAGCGCGCGTCCGGGGCCGAACAGCGCCGGCCACCACGCCGGCACGTCGGAGGAGCCGGTCAGCGCATGGCACACGACCACGGCGTTGTCCGCGGTGGGGGCGAGGCGCCCCCACGCGCGGTACGCCAGCTCGAGACCCGGGAGGGAAGCGCCGGACTCGAGCGGAAACGGCGAGGCGAACACGAACCGCCCCGCCCGTGCCGGACCGTCGGTCATGCCGGCACCTCCGCCCCGGCCGCCGCGAACGCCTCGGCGAAGTCCTCGCGCAGATCGTCGAGGTGCTCGATGCCGACCGAGACGCGGATCAGTTCGGGCGCCACGCCGGCGGTGCGCTGCTCGGCCTCGCTGAGCTGCTGGTGCGTGGTCGAGGCCGGGTGGATGACCAGCGTCTTGGCGTCGCCGACGTTGGCGAGATGACTCGCCAGCTTGAGCGAGTTGATGACGCGCTTGGCGGCCTCGTACCCGCCGCGGACGCCGAAGCTGAGCACGCCGCCGAAGCCGTTCCGCAGGTACTGCTTCGCGCGCGCGTGCCACGGGTGATCCTCGAGCCCCGGGTAGTTCACCCACTCGACCAGCGGCTGCTCGCGCAGCCAGCGCGCCAGGGCGAGCGCGTTGTCGGTGTGCCGCTGGACGCGCAGCGACAACGTCTCCAGTCCCTGCAGGAACAGGAAGGCGTTGAACGGCGAGAGGCTCGCGCCGATGTCGCGCTGCGCCTCGACGCGCGCGCGGATCGCGAACGCGATGTTGCCGAACGAGCCCTTCGGACCGAACACCTCCCAGAAGTCGAGGCCGTGGTAGCCCGGAGCGGGCTCGGTGAACAGCGGGAAGTTGCCGTTGCCCCAGTCGAAGCGGCCGGCGTCCACGATGACGCCGCCGATCGAGGTGCCGTGCCCGCCGATCCACTTGGTCGCCGAGGCGACGACGATGTCCGCCCCGAAGTCGATCGGACGCGCGATCCAGCCCGCCGCGCCGAAGGTGTTGTCCACGATCAGCGGAATGCCGTGTTCGCTGGCGATCGCCGCGAGGCCGCGGAAGTCGGGGATGTTGAAGCGCGGGTTGCCGATCGTCTCGACGTAGAGCGCCTTGGTGCGACCGTCAATCAGCCGCCGGAAGTCCTTCGGCTCGTCGCCGTCCACGAACTTCACGCCGATGCCGAGCCGCGGCAGCGTGACCTTGAACTGGTTGTACGTGCCGCCGTACAGGAAGCTCGTCGAGACGATGTTGTCGCCGGCCTGCGCGATGGTCGCGAGCGTCAGGAACTGGGCGGCCTGCCCGCTCGAGGTGGCGAGCGCCGCGACGCCGCCTTCGAGCGCCGCGATGCGCTTCTCGAAGACGTCCGTCGTCGGATTCATGATCCGCGTGTAGATGTTGCCGAACTCCTGCAGCGCGAACAGCCGTGCGCCGTGGTCGGCGGAGTCGAACGTGTACGAGGTCGTCTGGTAGATGGGCACCGCGCGGGCGTTCGTGCCCGGGGCGGGCTCCTGACCGGCGTGCAGCTGCAGGGTTTCGAAGCGATGGGGACGTTGCGTCGGGCTCGGCATGTCGCAGGCTCCGGTGGTGGCGTTCGCGCCCCGGGGTGCGACGGGTCGAGTCCAAAACGAAGAATCCGCTTCGGCATCGCCGTCGCGGATCCAGGTGCTTCGAACCGGTTTTCGATGAGGCTACGGTTTCGGGCGTCTCGGGCTCCGCGCGTGCGTGGGCATGCACATGTGCATGGAACACATGGGACAGGCGCACATGCGCGGCGCGGAAGCGGTCGAAATGCGGAAATCGCGGTTCATCGTGCCGGGTATTCTCGGCGATCGTTGCGCGCGACTCAAGACATTTCTTCGCGTCGGACCGAACCCGCCGACCGGAGCGCGCTTCGTGCCCCCGCCGAAGGGCTGGCCGCGGGCGCCGGCGCGGGGCGGTTCCGGGTGGAAAGCGCGAAGGGCGGCGCCTCTTCCGGGGAGACACCGCCCTCGCTATTCGCCCGGTCAGGCGAAGTGCGTCACGAAACCACGCGGGCCTGCGAGCGCTTCCCGCCGCGCGTCGCCAGGTACCACGCCAGCCAGGCCAGACCGACGATCGGGGCGAGCGGAAGCAGCAGCCCGAACATCAGCGCCACCAGCACGCCGCCGCCCGCGAGCAGGCCGGCGACGAGCAGGAGCGGCAGGAAGAGGGCCAGCCCGACGAGCTTGAGCGTCCAGCCGAGAATGCGCAGGGGCAGGGTGATCACGAACCCGAGCACGCTCATCACCGCCACCAGAACGCCCACCACCAGCATGGCGACGACGAACAGGGCACCGAAGAGCATCACGGTGAACACGGACTTCCTCCTTACATCGAGTTTCGCGGTGTCCGGCCGGCGCCCGGACTCGCGTCAGGGGCGGGCCGCATGCCGGCCATTTCCGCCGGCGAGTGCCCACAGTACGCCGCCACCCGGCCCGGAGTTTCGGGGAGTTCCACCGGCGACGTCCTTCGCGGGACTGGCGGCGGACTTCGGCGTCCCGGCGCGGCGTTCGCCGCGGGCGGAAGCCGCTGCTAGGTTCCATCCGATCCGCACGAACCGCAGAACCGAGGGGAGGGGTCGCATGGCCGCCACGCGCATCACGGTCCGCAACAACGCGTCGCTCAGGGTGGAAGGGGACTTCGAGATCGTGGACCACGAAGGCCGGCCGTTCGGCCTCGCCGGCCGGACGACGGTGTCGCTGTGCCGCTGCGGGCAATCGGCGAACAAGCCGTTCTGCGACTCGGCCCACAAGACCTGCGGGTTCGACTCGGTGATCGTCGCCTTCGATATGGCCCCTCCGGCGCCCAAGCCGCCGGCGTGAAGCCGCATCCGGTCGCGATCGGCGCGCTCGCGCTGCTCGTCACGGCCGTGTGCGTCGCGGCGGGCTTCTGGCAGCTTTCGCGCCTCGCCGGCAAGCGCGCGCTCAACGCCGCGCGCGCCGCGGCGCTGGCGGCGCCGGCCGCGCCGCTGGCCCGCGAACCCGGCGGCCGATCCGCGCAGGCCGGTCGCAAGGTGGTGGTCGCCGGTGAGTACGACGCCGCGCGCCACGTGCTGCTCACGGCGCGCTTCCACGATTCCGATCTGGGCGTCGAGCTGCTGACCCCGCTGCGGCTCGATTCGGGCGGGTCGCTGCTCGTGGATCGGGGCTGGCTGGAGGCGCAGGACGGCCTGAACGCCGCTCCCGCGCAGGTGGCCGAGCCGGGGCAGCGCCGCGTGACCGGCGTGCTCGTACGCGTGCCCGCGCGCGCCGGCCTGCCGCCGTGGCGGAGGCTCGCGGGCGCCGGAGAAGAGCTCTGGTCCACCCACGAGCTGGATTCGGCGTCGGTCGCCGCGTACCTGCCCGGCGTGCCGCCCTCGTGGCTGCTCCTCGCGCTGCCCGATTCCGCGGCGCCCGTCGCGCTCGCACGCACCGGTCCGCCCATGCTCGACGAGCAGGTACACCTTTCCTATGCGATCCAATGGTTCTGCTTCGCGCTCATCACCGCCGTCGGCACGCTCGTGATCGCGAGGCGCGAGCGCCGCCGGCGCCGGCAGGAAGTCGGTCCGGGCAGGTCGGCGCCCGACTGAGCCGCCATGGCCGGCGGCCGCCGGCCCGGACTCCGCCGCCGTTCGCCGACACCCCGCCGCCGTTCACCGAAAGGTCCGCGCCACAGCGGCCAGCCGACCGTAACTTCGCTCGTGTCGCCGGTGACGCGCCATTCTGGCGCGGCCATCCGGCCGGAAGGAGGCGGGCAGATGAGCCAATGCCGAAGGGATGAGGACTGGCAGGGGAGCCTGGCGTGGGGACTCGGGCTCGTCGCGGTCGGGACGATCATCCTGCTTCAGTACTTCGACGTGGTGCCGTTCCGGATGTGGCGCGACTGGTGGCCGTTCATCATCATCGCGATCGGTCTGACGCAGCTGCTGCTGGCCCGCGGCCCGCAGAACATCGGCGGTGGACTGTCGCTGGCGCTGCTGGGGGTCTGGTTCCTCATGGCCGCGAACCGCATGTACGGACTCACGTGGGCGAACAGCTGGCCGCTGGCGCTGGTCGCGAGCGGCGCCGGCATGGTGGCCCGCTCGGTCGCCGCCGGATTCTTCCCGAAACCGGACCGGCATCCGGCCGGCTGCCGCTGCGAGAAGTGCAGCGGGGGGGTGAAGCACGATGCGTAAGGGAGCGAAGCCGGCCCGCCCGGGCCTGAATCGCGCCTGGCAGACGGCGCTGGCCCTGTGCACGTTCTGGCTCGTGATCCAGAACTGCCTGCTGCTCGCGTTCGTGCCGTGGACGCGGCTGCCGGAAGCAACGAGGATGGCGACGGTCGCGCTCAAGACCGCCGTCCTCGTCCTGGGCCCTTTGTGGATTCTCGGCTCCGCCGCGATCCTCGGCTGGGCATTCGTGACCTGGCTTGCTCGCGACCGCGGCGCGGGCGACACCGACTGGGAGATCGACCATGGAAACGCGCGGTAATCCCCTGAGCGCGAGGCTCATCGTCGGCATCGCGCTGGTGGCGCTGGGCATCCTCTGGACGCTCGACAACATGAGCTTCATGGATGCGCACAGCATCACCCGCTGGTGGCCGGTCGTTCCGCTGGTCATCGGCGTGCTCAAGCTGACCGGCTGGGGCATGGACAAGCAGACCGGGCTGGGCGTCTTCCTGACGCTGCTCGGCGGCGTCTTCCTGCTCGACGAACTGGGGGTGGTGCACGCCAGCTTCAGCCTCATCTGGCCGCTGCTGTTCATCTTCATGGGCGTCCAGATCGTCCTGCGCGCCATGCGCGGCGCCACGGCCGCGCCCGCGCCGGGCGCCGCGGATTCGGACGACTACGTGCGCTCGTTCGCCGTCATGGGCTCGGTCACGCGCCGCAACGAATCGCAGGCGTTCCGCGGCGGCGAACTGACCGCCGTCATGGGCGGCGTCGAGCTGGACCTGACGAACGCACGGGCCGCGGGCGGCCGCGCGGTGCTGGACGTGTTCGCGATCTGGGGCGGCATCGACATCCGGGTGCCCGAGGACTGGCGCGTGGAGCTGGAGGCGAGCCCGGTGATGGGCGGCATCGAGAGCAAGGCGCGGCTCGCGCCCGGCGAGGAGGCGGCGGGCACGCTGGTCATTCGCGGATTCGTGATGATGGGCGGCGTGGACGTCAAGAACACGCCGATCGGGGAGGGACGCTCGACGGTGTACGTCCAGACCCGTCAACGCGTCCGTGATCGCGTCCGCAGGGAGGTCCGCGTGGATCCGGGCGGCGTGCGGGTGACGGACGAACAGGACCCCGACGAGCCCGGGGCTCCGCGGGATCCGGTGGAACCGAAGTAGGACATGCACCCGCTCTTCGGCCACCGGGTCCGGGTCGCGCTCTACGTGCTCGCCTGGCTGCTCGCCGGGCTGCCGCTGGCGCTGTTCGTGACCGCGCTGGTGCCGCAGGCGACGTCGCGGGCGAACCTGTTCGCCCTGCCGCTGACGCTGCTCTACGGCTTCATCGTCCTTTCGGCCTTGTGGGTCTGTCGGGCGAACCCGTTGACGGGCGGCCGGCCGCTTCCCGCGGTGGTCCTGTCGCAGCTCGGCGCCGCCCTGCAGGCGAGCGCGGTCTGGGGCGTGACGGGTGCCGTGTGGGCGCTGGCGCTCAACTGGCTGGTGGGGCGCGGCCCCGATCGCGCGGGAATCTTCACCGAGGTGGCGGTTCTGTTCGCCGCCGGCATTCCGCTCTACGTGTTGTCGGCGGTCGTCCACTATCTGTTCCTCGCGTTCGAGGCCTCGCACGCGGCCCAGCGGCGCGTGCTCGAGACGGAAGTCTCGGCCCGCGAGGCCGAGCTTCGCGCGCTGCGCGCGCAGCTCAATCCGCACTTCCTGTTCAACAGCCTGAACTCGATCGCCTCGCTCGTGGGCTCGGACCCCGAAGGGGCGCGGCGCATGTGCGAACGGCTCGGCGACTTCCTGCGGCGGACGCTGGCGCTGGGGGCGCGCGACGCGGTGACCCTGGGCGAGGAGCTGGAGCTGGTGGACCGCTATCTCGCCATCGAACAGGTCCGATTCGGCGCCCGGCTCGCCTTCGACCGGCGGATCGGCCCCGGTGCGCTGGAGTGCGTCGTCCCGCCCCTGCTGCTTCAGCCGCTGGTCGAGAACGCGGTCAAACACGGCGTCGCCGACCGCGTGGAGGGAGGCACGATCGTCGTGGAGGCGAATCGCGACGCCGACCTGCTGAGGATCCTGGTGGAAAACCCGCTCGATGAGGAGGCGCCTTCGCGGCGGGGCTCCGGTCTCGGGCTTGAGAACGTGCGGCGCCGGCTCGACGCCTACGGCGCCCAGGAAGCCCGCCTCGAGGCGCGGCGGGACGGCGGGATGTTCCGGGTCTCGCTGACGCTGCCGGCGTTGGCGGCGAACGGGGAGGCCGGACGTGGCTGAAGCGGGACGCTGGAAGGTGATGATCGTGGACGACGAACTGCCCGCCCGCGCGCTGCTGCGCGAGTACCTGCAGGCGCACCCCGACTTCGAGGTCGCTGGCGAGTGCGCGAACGGCTTCGAGGCCGTGAAGGCGATCAGCGAGACGCGGCCGGACCTCGCGTTCCTCGACGTGCAGATGCCCAAGCTCGACGGCTTCGAGGTGCTCGAGCTGCTCGACGACCCGCCCGCGATCGTGTTCGCGACCGCCTACGACGAGTTCGCCCTCAAGGCGTTCGAAGTGCACGCGGTGGACTACCTGCTCAAGCCGTTCGGTCGCGAGCGCCTCGCCGAGGCGCTCGACCGCGTGCGTGAGCGCCTCGCGCCGGCCGCTTCCGGCGGCGCCCCCGCGCCGGGCATGCCGAGCGGCGTCCGGCTCGCCGCGGCCGCCCGGCCGCCGGGCCAGTTCGTCGAACGCCTGCTCGTGCGCGACGGTTCGCGCGTCCACGTCATCCCGGTGGACCGGCTGGACTACCTCGAAGCGCAGGACGACTACGTGGCGATCCATGCGGAAGGCAGGTCGTGGCTCAAGCACGAGTCGCTGGCCGACCTCGCCGAGGGGCTCGATCCGGCGCGGTTCGTGAGGACCCACCGTTCGTACGTCCTCAACGTCGAGCGCATCGAGCGGCTCGAGCTCTACGCCCGCGACAGTCGCGTGGCGATTCTCGCCGGCGGCCGCCAGGTCCCGGTGAGCCGGTCCGGCTACGCGCGCCTGCGCGAGCTGATGTAGGCGGAGCGACCCGGAGAGATTCCGTTCTGGCCCGGCCCCGGCCGGTACCCTAGACTGTCGCCCGTTCACCGGGGTCCCTGTGCGACCCCCCGTTCTCCACGGCGGACCTGTGCACCGCCCAGCGAAGGGACGAGACCATGGACAAGCCCGCCCGCGATTTCTTCGGCACCCGCGACACGCTGGCCACCTCCGCCGGCCCGGTCGCCATCCACCGGCTCGATCGGCTCGCCACGCGCCTCGGCACCTCGCTCGAGAAGCTGCCCTACTCGATCCGCGTGCTGCTCGAGGCGGCGCTGCGACACTGCGACGACGAGCGGGTGACGCAGGCCGACGTCCGGCGCCTGGCCGGATGGCACGCCAGCGGCGCCGAGCCCGTCGAGTTTCCGTTCATGCCGGCGCGCGTGCTGCTGCAGGACTTCACCGGCGTGCCCTGCATCGTGGATCTCGCGGCCATGCGCGACGCGGTCCAGCGGCTCGGAGCCGATCCGCGCAGGATCAACCCGCTCGTGCCGGTGGATCTGGTGATTGACCACTCGGTGCAGGTGGACGTGTTCGGCAACGTGCTGGCGCTCGAGCGCAACGCCGAAATCGAGTTCGCCCGCAACCGCGAGCGTTACGAGTTCCTGCGCTGGGGGCAGAAGGCGTTCTCGAACTTCCGCGTGGTGCCGCCGGCGACCGGCATCGTTCACCAGGTGAACCTCGAGTACCTGTCGCGTTGCGTGCTCACGACCAGGGCGGGGGATGAAACCTGGGCGTACCCCGATTCGCTCGTCGGCACCGACTCGCACACGACCATGATCAACGGCCTCGGCGTGGTCGCCTGGGGCGTGGGCGGCATCGAGGCCGAGGCGGTCATGCTCGGCCAGCCGCTCTACCTGCTGACGCCGCAGGTCGTGGGCTTCCGCCTGACCGGCCAGCTGCGGGACGGCGTGACCGCCACCGACCTCGTCCTGACCGTGACGCAGATGCTCCGCAAGAAGGGCGTGGTGGACAAGTTCGTCGAGTTCGTGGGGCCGGGGCTGTCGGCGATGTCGCTGCCCGACCGGGCCACCATCGCCAACATGTCGCCCGAGTACGGCGCGACCATGGGCTTCTTCCCGGTGGACGCCGAGACCCTGCGCTACCTGGAGCGCACCGGCCGCGCGGACGCGGCGAAGCTGACCGAGGCCTACGCGAAGGAACAGGGCCTGTTCCGCACCGACACGACGCCCGATCCGTCGTTCAGCGACACGCTGGAGCTGGACCTCGGAACCGTCGAGGCGAGTCTCGCGGGCCCCAAGCGCCCGCAGGACCGCGTGGCGCTGCGCGACATGAAGCGCGCGTTCCGCAAGGGACTGGTGGCGCCGGTCAGGGAACGCGGCTTCGGCCTCGCCGAGCCCGAGGTCGCGCGCACCGCGCAGGTCACCAACGGCTCGACCAGCACGATCGGCCACGGCGCGGTCGTGATCGCGGCGATCACCTCGTGCACGAACACCTCGAATCCGTCGGTCATGGTCGGCGCCGGACTGCTCGCCCGGAACGCGGCGGCGAAGGGCCTGAAGCCGAAGACGCACGTCAAGACCAGCCTCGCCCCCGGATCGAAGGTCGTGACCGAGTACCTGCGGGCCTCGGGCACGCTGCAGTCCCTCGAGGACCTCGGCTTCGCGATCGTGGGATACGGCTGCACGACGTGCATCGGAAACTCCGGCCCCCTGCCGGAACCGGTCTCGAAGGCGATCGACGACGGCAAGCTGGTCGCCGCGGCCGTGCTGAGCGGCAACCGCAACTTCGAGGGGCGCATTCACCCGTACGTCCGCGCGAACTTCCTCGCCTCGCCGCCGCTGGTCGTGGCGTACGCGCTCGCCGGGACGGTGGACATCGACTTCGACCAGGACCCGCTCGGCCAGGACCGCGACGGCCGGCCCGTCTTCCTGCGCGACGTGTGGCCGACCCAGAGGGAAGTGGCGGACCTCGTGGCCGCGAGCGTGAAGCCGGAAATGTTCGCGAAGAGCTACGGCAACGTCTTCGACGGCAACCCGAAATGGAACGAGATTCCGGTCGGCGGAGGCGAGCTCTACGCCTGGGATCCCGCGTCCACCTACATCCACGAGCCGCCGTTCTTCCACGGGCTCACGATGGAGCCTCAGCCCGTGGCGGACATCTCGGGCGCGCGCGTTCTCGTGATGGTCGGCGATTCGGTGACCACGGACCACATCTCGCCGGCCGGCGACATCGCGCTGGCCTCGCCGGCCGGGAAGTGGCTCCGCGAGCGCGGCCTCGAGAAGAAGGACTTCAACTCCTACGGTTCCCGCCGCGGCAACGACCTCGTCATGGTGCGCGGCACGTTCGCCAACATCCGCCTCAAGAACCTGCTCGTACCCGGCAGCGAAGGCAACGTCACCGCCCTCCTGCCGGGCGGCGAGCAGATGCCGATCTTCGACGCGAGCGAACGGTACCGGCAGTCCGGCACGCCCCTGCTCGTGCTGGCCGGCAAGGAGTACGGCAGCGGCAGCTCGCGGGACTGGGCCGCCAAGGGGGCGCTGCTGCTCGGCGTGAAGGCGGTGCTCGCCGAGAGCTTCGAACGCATCCACCGCTCGAACCTGGTCGGAATGGGCGTGCTGCCGCTGTGCTACGAGCCCGGCCAGAGCGCCGAGAGCCTGGGGCTCACGGGCCGCGAGACGTTCGACCTCCAGGGACTCGCGGGCAGGCTCGAGCCGCGCATGAAGGTCACGGTGAGGGCGCGTCGCGAGGACGGCTCGGTGCTGGAGTTCCGGGCCATCGCCCGGCTCGATACGCCGGTGGACGTGGAGTACTACCGCAATGGCGGCATCCTGCAGACGGTCCTGCGCAAGCTCGCCCGGAGCTGATCGGGCGGACCGGCCGCGAAGGCCGTTCGGGGCCTCGCCGGCGGCCCGGCCCCGCACGTGCCGCCGTTCGCCGCACTGGTGACGCTCCGGCTGCCGCCGCGCCCCGCGGGGGCCTACGCTGACGTGTCCTCGCGCGGCGACCCGCGCCGCGCCCCCGATCCAGCGGAGGCCGAATGACCGTCACGCCGCAGGCCGAACCGGGCCGCACGGGCATGTTCGCGCAGCTCGCCCGGCTGCCCCGCGCGTACTGGATGCTCAACCTGATGGAGATGCTCGAGCGGCTCGCCTACTACGGCGTGCGCGTCGTCATCCCGATCTACATCGCGCAGGCGGACGAGATCCACGGCCTGCACTTCACCCAGGAGCAGAAGGGTTTCATCTTCATGCTCTGGGCGCTCGTGCAGACCGGCGTGCCGATCTTCTCCGGCGGCTTCGCGGACCGCTACGGTTACAAGAAGACGATCGCGGTCTCCATCGCCATCAAGGTCGTCGGATACCTGCTCATGGCGACGCAGCGCGGCTTCTGGCCGTTCACCCTCGGCTGCCTCGTGCTGGCGTTGGGGACGGCGATCTTCAAGCCGGGCGTCTGGGGCGGCCTGCAGCGCACGATGACGAAGGAGGATTCGTCCGTGGGCTGGGGCACCTTCTACATGCTCGTGAACGTCGGCGGCTTCCTCGGGCCGCCGCTGGCGCACTTCCTGTACGGCGTTTCGTGGCCGACGGTGTTCTACGGCTGCGCCGCGATCGTCTCGCTCAACTTCCTCATGCTGCTGACCTACCCGCCGATCGAGTCCGGGGGCGACCAGTCGGGCGGCGTGTGGGCGACCGCGCGGCTCACCCTTTCGAACCTGCTCAACGCGCGCCTGATCGCGTTCATCCTGATCACCTCGGGCTTCTGGTTCATGTTCATGCAGCTGTTCGACCTGCTGCCGAACTTCATCGTGGACTGGGTGGACTCGCGCGCCATCGTCTCGGCGCTGCGCCTGCCGGCGATGTTCACGACCACCTCGGCGCGCGGCACGATGGTGGCGCAGGAGTGGATGATCAACCTCGATTCGCTGCTGATCGTCCTGTTCGTCGTCTGGGTGTCGCACCTGGTGGCCCGCATGCGCCGCGTGCTCGCGATCTTCCTCGGCATGGTGATCTCGGCCGTGGGTCTGATGATCGCCGGGTTCACGATGTCGGGCGTCGCGTGCCTGCTCGGCATCGCCTGCTTCTCGTTCGGCGAGATGCTCGCCGGCCCCAAGATGAACGACTACCTCGGGATCATCGCGCCCGAAGGCAAGAAGGGCCTGTACATGGGCTACGCGAACATGCCGACCGCCATCGGCTGGGCGCTCGGTTCGTTCCTGGCCGGCGGACTCTACGGAAGGATCGGCGAGAAGGCCGGTTTCGCGTTGCGCTGGCTCGGGGAGCACGGCGGCGTGCCCGCGGGCGTCGTGCGCACGAACGCGGTGGAGGCGGTCCAGAAGGCGACCGGACTCGACCCGAACGGGGCGACCGCGATGCTGTGGCAGACCTACCACCCGTACCGGGTCTGGTACCTGTTCATCGCGATCGGGATCGCCTCCGCGATCGGGCTGTTCTTCTACGCGCGCTGGGTCCGCAGGTACGAGGCGCCGGACGTCTGAAATCGGGCGGAGCGCCTACGCGCCGGGGCCGCGCTCCGGGCACGGGGCGTCGGGCACGCATCCCCGGCCGGCGGGCGATATTCCGTGTTCGCCCGGGTGCGCCCCCTCGTTTTCCCGGTAAGGACACGTGCCCGATAGGGGCCGCTGTGCGAGCGACGGATGCCCCCTGGAGCCCGGTGGCGCGTTGGGGCATCGCACCTGCGGAGGGACTTCCTCATGCGCTGCTCGGTTGCGACTCTGAAGTTGGTTCTGGCCTGCGTCGTGCTCGCGCAGTGCGCCCGGGCGCAGGGCGTCGCTCCCGCCCCGGGCGTGACGATGCCGCCGCGGGTCCGTCAGAGCCTGGACCGCATGCGGAGGTTCGAGTCCCAGCACGCGTGGATCGCGAAGACCCGGGCGATCCGCGCGAACCGCGAGAAGTTCATCGAGGACCGCGGCTTCTACAAACGCGAGCTGATTCCGGCGGCGGCGCGTTCGGAACTCGAGGTGCGCGGCACGTTGTCCGTCCCCGTCTTCTGCGTGAAGTACAGCGACGTGGGAGCGGATCCGTTCCCGATCGCGCAACTGCAGACCCGGCTCTTCGACGGCCCGTACTCGCCGCGCACGCTGACGCAGTTCTACGACGAGAACTCGCACGGCGATCTCCATGTGACCGGCACCGTCTACGGTTGGACGTCCCTTCCGCAGACCGCCGTGTACTACGCCGGTCAGGCCATGTGCCAGGGCCTGTGCTCGTCGGCGCGCATCACGGAACTCATCGCCACCACGATCTCCGCCAACGACTCCTCGATCGATTTCGGGCAGTACGACAACGACGGCCCGGACGGCATTCCCAACTCGGGAGACGATGACGGCTTCGTGGACTTCGTGTCGTTCGTGCACTCACAGCTCGGCGCCGAGTGTGATGTGTACGACCAGATCTGGTCGCATTGCTATTCACTTGCGGGGTGGCGGTCCGAGGGCGTCGGGCCCGGGCCGTACACGACCAACGACGCGCGCACGGGCGGAGGCTTCATCAAGGTGGACGACTACACGATCGAACCCGCCCTGAACTGCGACAACACGACCATGATCGACATCGGGGTGTTCTGCCACGAGTTCGGCCATACGTTCGGGCTTCCCGACCTGTACGACACCGACGGCGGGTCGTCGGGCGTGGGCTGGTGGGACCTGATGGGTGCCGGGAACTGGAACCAGCCCGACAACCCCGCGTACATGGGCGCCTGGTCGAAAAACTTTCTCGGCTGGTCGAACGTGATCGTCGCCCCGCCGGAACCCACGCCCTACGCGATTCCCGACGCGGAGATGAACCGCGAGGCCTACCGCCTCGACGTCGTGCACGAACGGTGGCGCCGCTCGACGCTCTGTCCGATCGCCGGTGCGTACTCGATGCACTGCGGACTGACCTCCGCGGAGGCGGCCGGCCGCAACTGGGAGAACTCGAACGTGAGCGGCTACGGCGACGACTGGGACACGCGCGTGTCGCGCGAGTTCAACTACGGCGGATCAGGCAGCGTGTCGCTGCAGTACCAGTACCGGTTCGAGTTCACCTACACGTACGGTCAGGCGCCTCCGAACGACTTCGTGTACGGCGAGGTCACGTCTGGCGGAACCACGAGCGTCTTCGCGACCTACAACGACAACCAGGGGCAGACATCGGGCACGCAGACCGTGGACCTGACGCCGTATCTCTCGCCGGGGCCGTACACGGTGGCATTTCACCTCGTCAGCGACGGGTGGTACTCGGATCAGTCCGGGGTCGGCACCCAGTGCGGCGCGATCTCGCTGGACGACATCTCAGTCACGGGCGGCGGCGAGAGCTACTTCACCGACTTCGAGACCCGTGAGGACGGCTGGGCCGAGGAGATGAACCCGCCCTCCGAGTACTTCCTGGTGGAGAACCGCAAGCCCATCGGCTCGGACGTGAACATCCCCGGCACCGCACCCGGGGGTGGCCTGGTGGTCTGGCACATCGAGCAGAACACGCAGAGCGGCGGCCGGTTCGACAACCAGCCGCGCGGCGTGGCCGTGGTCCAGGCCGACCATCTCGCGCAGCTCGAGGGCAACATCAACCGCGGAGACGACGGCGATCCCTATCCCGGAACGACCGGCAACGACCGCCTCGACGGCGCCTCGTCGCCCAGCAGCGACGGCTACGACGGACCGAGCATCGTGTCGGTGCGGCTCACGGGCCCCAACGCCGACCCCCTGAACGCGACGCTCGCGGGCGGCTGGCCCGCGCCGGTGCCGGTGTCGGTCACGCCGAACGCGGCGACGGGCACCAGCGTGACGCTCCAGGTTGACGGCGCGCTCTTCGCGAAGGGCGGCGGCGTTCAGCTCGTGCATGGCGCACGGACGTTCGGCGCCACGTCCGTGTACTGGGCGGGCAAGGATCGCGTGATCGCGCGGTTCGACCTGACGGGCGGCGCCAACGGCGCCTACGACGTGGTCGCGTTCAACCCGGGGGGCGCGAGCGCGGCGCTTCCGCAGGCGTTCACGCTCAGCGGAAGCGTGGCCGTCACGCACCCGGCGCCGCGCAGGTTCGCCCTGCTGCCGGCGTACCCGAGCCCGTTCAGGGAAACGGCCACCCTCCGTTACGAGCTTCCGGCGCACGCCCACGTGGTGCTGCGCGTTTACGACGTGAACGGCGCGGTGGTGCGCACCCTGGTGGACGACGAGCAGCCGGCGGGCGCATACGCGCTGAGATGGAACGGGCGCGACGACGAGGGCCGCCCGGCGGGCCCGGGCGTGTACTTCGACCGGATCACGGCGGGAGGCTTCTCGGACGTGCGGAAGCTGACGCTGGTGAAGTAGGTGTCCCTCGATCCGGGGCCTGCCCGGGCCGCGCTCAGCGAACGACCACCAGCCGTTGCACGTACTGCCGCCCGTCCACGCGCAGTCGGGCGAAGTAGACGCCGGGCGACGAGCCGCCCGCGCGTGTGAACGCGACGTCGTGCCAGCCCGCCGTGTACTCGCCGTCGGCGAGCGTCGCGACGAGCCGCCCGGCGAGGTCGTGAATGGTGAGCTGCGCGCGCTGCCGCGCGGGCAGCGCGAAGCGCAGGCGCGACACGTCGCGCGCGGGGTTTCCGCCGGCCAGCGCCAGCAGGACCCGCGACGGGGCGGCCTCGCCGACCGCCAGCGGCGTGCACGTGCCGCTCTCGGGCGCGAGCACGAGGAAGGGCGGCGCGGTCACGCCCGTGACCGCGACGTTGTCCACCCACCAGCCGGGAGCGCCGACGCCCGCGTCGGCGCCGTGCCGGAAACGGATCAGCACCGTCTGTCCGGCGTAGCTCGTGCCGAGATCGAGGGTGGTGAAGGTGAAGGCCGGATAGCCGGCGCTCGTGCCGACCCACCCGGAGCGCCCGCCCAGCGGGTTGCCCGAGGCGTTCGTGATCGTTCCGCCGTAGCCCGGCGAGACGCTGGCGCCGGCGTCGGTCCAGCTCGAGCCGCCGTCGGTGGAAATCTCGATCACTCCGCCGTCCCAGTTCGTGGCGTCGCTGAACTCGAAGACGTAGCGCTGCTGGAAGGTGACGACCAGCGGCGTGCCCGTGCTCACGAACAGGGAAGGGGAGACCAGCGACAGGTCGGCGATGCCGCCCGCGTCGGTGACGTGCCAGGCATTCTCGCCGCTGGCCCACGCCTCGCGGGCCCAGGGATCGCCGGCGCTGCCCGGCGCGACGAGCGGGTTCCAGGTCGAGTGATGCGCCTCGACGAAATCGGTGGCGCCGAACGTCTCGTCCGATTGCACGCGGTCCTCGTACGACGCGAGCCGGGGACCGGGCACCAGCAGCCCGGCGTTGTCGCAGGCGATGTCGAGGTGCAGCAGGGCGCCATCGGACGCGCCCGCGAGTTCGACCGGCACCGTCACGACCACGCTCCCGAACGGCTGCGACGCGGGCGTGGCCACCACGTTGCCCATCGGGAAGCTCACGCCGGGGCTCGGGCTGGTCACCGTGATCGTGCCCGGGCCGAGGCTGGTCGCGCCCGTGTTGACGACGGTGATCGTCAGCGCCCCGCGCTCGCCGTTGTCGAGGTAGGTGTCGTCGTCACACGAGTGGAGGTCGTCGGTGAGCGTCGCGGAGACCACCGACTGGTCGCCGCCGAGCACGAAGCTCTCGGTCACGCCGACGTTGTCCGAGGCGTCACGCGGCGGCGCGACGGCACCGGTGCCCATGCCGCGCCTGGCGAACGCCTGCGCCAGGAGCGCGTAGTCCGCCGGATCGCCCGCCATCGCCGCCGCGAGGACCGCGTCGCGCGCCTCGACGAACGTCGGCGCGTTCGGCGTCAGCATGTAGCCGGCGACGAGGATGTCCTTCATGCGCTGCTGCGCCTGGTCGAACGTCAGCCGGCCGGTGTCGCCGAGCAGCGCGGCGTAGCACTCCCACAGCATGGTGCACCAGACCTCGCCGGTGGCGTGCACTTCGGCGTTGTTGAGGCCCGTCGGGTTGCCGTTGAGGGGTGGCCCCGCGGGCAGCGCGACGCCGTTCTGGATGTGCTTGAAGGTCAGGGGATCCTTCGTCATGTCGGTCGAGTAGGGGTAGCGGCGCACGCCGAAATACCACGCGTTCGACGCGACGAGATTGCCGCTCAGCGCGTAGCTGCCGACCGCGTACGCGCCCGCGAGGTCGTCGCCGGGCCGCACGGTCAGCAGCAGCGAGTGGAAGTCCCCCCAGCCCTCGCCCATGCCGCCGCCCTGCTGGTTGCTCAGGCCCGCGGCGTTGCCGATCAGGCGGTTGCTGATGTAATGCCCCCACTCGTGGGCGACGATGTGCCCGTCAATGGTGCCGTCGCGCTGGAGCTGCGCCACGCGATTCATCGTCAGCGTCACGCCCGCGCCGAGCTGGGCGCGGATCAGCGCCCCGTCCGACTGCGTCACCGACAGCGCCGGAATCGTGATCGTGCCGGTGCCGCTCAGCGTCGGCGGCGTCGAGCCGGCGACGTTGTTGACGATGATCACGCCGATCGCGCCGGCGTTCTGCGCGTTCTGTGCCTTGATCACGAACGAGCACGTTCCCCGATCCACGAGCGCGATCTTTCCGGCGACCGCGCTGGTGATGGCCGTGCAGCCGTCGTCCACCGGCGCGGCCGCGTCCTGCCCGGCGACCACCTGGCCGCTCAGGGAAAAGGTCTGCGGGCCGAACACGGCGACGCCCGCCAGGTAGGTGCCCGCGAGGGCGGGCGGCGAGGACACGATCAGGTTGGCGCTGTTGGGAGGGTTGAACACGTACATCTGCATGCGCGGCGAACCGCCGTCGGCCGGCGTGGACATGTTCGCGTTGTTGGTTCCGCCGTAGTCCTCGCCCTCGGCGAGGACCGCGTCGCCGCCGATGCCGCCCCGCCCGTAGTTGTCCGTTTGCGCGTTGCCCGCCGCCTCGTCGAAGCCGGAGTCGTAGAACATGTCGTGCAGCCAGTTGTTCAGGTAGAACAGACTGGTCCCCGCGGCCATGCGCTGGTCGTCGCTCGCGCCCGGGGGGAGGGTCGTGTCGTAGGTGCGGTCGAAGACTCCGGGCGAGGTCGTGGTGGCGCGCAGGTCGCCCGCGGAGTAGCCGTCCGGCGCGACGAGGTCGAGGTAGGCGTCCACGTTGTTGCCGGTCGTCTGGGTCGCGCCGGGGGCGAGCCACGGGTCGAGGGTCGAGATCGGGCCGTTCTGCAGCGTCACCATGTTGGGAGCGATCAGCGAAGGCTGGTACAGGTCCGGCAGCCCGGTCGGATGCGGCGATGCGCCGTCGCCCTGGGGTCCGTCCATCGGCGCGTAGGGGGCCGTCGTGTTCGCCCACACGCGGTAGGAATAGGCTTCGTCCTGCATCAGCGAATGCCGGAAGAGCAGCCGGCCGTCGCGCGCCGACCAGACGGTCGAGTAGGCGGCGGTCTCGCCGATGACTTCGGCGTACCAGGCGGGCTCGAGCGTCGCGCCGAGATCGAACCAGACCTTGCGTGCGCGCAGCGGCCCGTTCACGGCGGGCATGCCACCCGGTTCGCCGACCGGCCCGGGCGCGGCGAACGTCTGGTAGCCGCCGTCGGCGCTCCCGGTCGCGGCCGGGTCGGCCGGAACCGCGGCGAGCGAGCCGAAGTCGCGCAGCGCGAGCGCGACCGCCCGCGAAGCGGGGAGCGCGAACACGTCGGTGCTCGGACCCGCGGCGGAAGCCGGCGGCAGCGAGCCACTCACCGAGACGAGCGAGAGGTCGCGGTCCATGCACACCTTGAGCTCGTCGCGGAACACCTCGACGCCGCCGACCTCCTGCCGAAACGTCGCGATGATCGGGCCGCGGCCGACGTCGCGCACCCGTTGCAGGCGCATGCCGGCGACATCCGCACGGTCCAGCCGCCAGAGCGGCGCGAGGTCCGAAACGTGCGCGCGCGCGGCGGCGCCCGGCGAGGGCCGCGACGACGGCCGGGCGGTCACGGCGGTCGCGGGCGCCCGATTCGCCCACACGAACGTTGGAACCCCGAAGCGATCGTTCGTGCTCGACACGCGGACGAGCCGGCGGATCCCTGGCAGCGCGGCGGCCGCCTGCGCGCGGGCGGCCGCGGCGGGGGGGATTCGAACGGCCGCGGCCGCGTCGTACTCGGAAAGCGGGCCTGCGGCGACGCCGAGGGGAGAGGCCCGCGCGAACAGGATGAGCAGGGCCAGCGAACGGGGGAACTCTCGCCGCACGGGAGGACTCCTCGGTGGGGTGATCGGACGACGGTGGGGACGGGCGAACGGGGCCACGCTCCGAATGTGGCGCAGCACCGGAAAACGTTACCGGCAGGGCCGCCGTAGGAACAAGCGCAATAGCGGCCAGGTTCAGTGTCTGGAAACGCCAACAGTACGCTCCAAAACCCGCCGAAAGATCGCGATCCAAACGACGACGCGCTCGCGATGCGCAAATCCGCACACGCGCAGTCCGCCGTTGACATGCGACCGGCGGTCACGCGTAAGCTCGATTCACGAGCATCCGCGCCTGTCCCCCGACGCGAGGCGCGTGCTCTGGATCGCGGCCGCCCCCGAGACCGTGCGATCCGCGTCCAACTCTTCGTCGGGCCCGGAGGAGTCTTCATGAAGCTTGCGACCACGATGCGCCTGTCCATCGCCGCCCTCGCGCTGTGCGCGTTCGCGGGAAGCGCGGCGGCCCAGCTCACGAGCGAGCCGTTGGGCGGCTTCAAGGGCTACACGATCCACAACCACGCGACGCACACGACGAAGATCCAGCCGACCGCTCCGGCCGCGCTGCCGATCGTCATCTACGACAACACCGCCTCGGCGGCGAACTTCGGCTTCAGTTCGACCGACCTGGGCGCCGTCTTCGGCGATGAGCTGTTCACGACCGGCACCGGCACTCTGCAGGCCGCGACCTTCACGTTCTACAATTCCAGCTCCAGCGCCGGGCCGGTGCTGACCGCCAGCTTCGGCGTGGACTTCTACGACGCGGTCACGTCGGGCTACCTGGGCGGCTTCAGCGCCAACATTGACTTCGGCGCCGGACTCGACCCCGGCTATTACACGTTCATTTCGGTGACGAACCTCGATCCGCTCGCCATTGACCTCAACACCACGGACGTCATCGCGCTGCAGACCGTGGCTTCGTTCACGGGCACGGCGACCCGGCTCGGCATCGCCTCCCTGGATCCTCCGACCGTCGGCAGCAGCGGTCCCGACATGTACGTTGACGCGAGCACCGTGGGGGCCGCCGGCTGGTACACGATCGCGGGCCAGAACGCGAACCCGGGCTATCAGCTCTCCGTGATCTCGGGTCCGGTTCCGACCGAGAAGTCGAGCTGGGGCCGCGTGAAGAGCCTGTATCGCTGATCACGATTCAGATCGAAGTTTCGAAGCGGCACCGGGCGCCCGGCGCGAAGTTCGCGCGCCGGGCGCTCCGCGTTTCGGGGCGGGCTTGACGAAGCGGAGCGCTCCGACATACTGCGCCCTCGCGTCGTGCCCCTGGCGGGGATCCGCTCCGCTGCCGGCCGACGCGGAATCTCCCCTGGGAGGGCGTCACATGCATGGATTGCGTACCTGGGTCCTGGCCGCGCTGCTGATCTCGGCCTGCGGCGCGACGACGGCGCTGGCCGGGCAGTACCCGCAGAACCACGATGGCTGGAGCATCGGGCTCGGAGTCGGCGGCGGCTCCGCCGGAGTCAGCGTGGACGGGGGCGGTTCCAGCGACCGCGAAGGCGGCATGACCGGTAACTTCCGCCTCGGCTATCCGCTCAACCCCAAAGTCTCGCTCGCGCTCGAGAGCAACGGCTGGACCAAGTCGGAGGACGGCGGAACCGTGTCGTTCACCGCGACCACGATCGGCGTGGCGTGCTTCCCGTCCGAGGGTCTCGTGCTGCGCGGCGGACTCGGATTCGGCAACTCGCACTTCTCGGTGGACGCCGGGAACAACGTCACCATTTCCTCGAGCGAGTCCGGCTTCGGACTGAACGGCGGCATCGGCTACGAGTTCCGGCTCGCCCGCACGTTCGCGCTCGGGCCCCAGGCGGACTTCGGCTTCGCTTCCTTCGACGGCGGCAACGCCAACTGGTTCGGCCTGAGCCTGCAGGGAACCTGGTACTTCGTGAAGAGCTGACCGCGCGTTCCGCGCACGACGCGAGGCCCCGCGGGCACGTGCCGGCGGGGCCTTCGCTCGCGCGTGTCGCGGGTCCGCGTGCGCCGGGCGTGGCGCGCGACCATTCGTCGCGACCGGGCCCGGCCGCTCGGGAACCCCTCACTTCGCCGACATCAGCCCGATCGCCGTCGCCAGCATGGCGAGCAGCGCCTTGGTCAACGACTCGCCGGCCACGAGACCCGAAGCGATCGGGATGTTGTAGCGCTCCTGGTTGAGCGGCTTCCACTTCGCCCACACGAAGGCGACCGCCGCGCCGATCACGAACGACAGCGCGTTGCTGAAGTAGACGATCCAGCCGAGCCCGAGTCCCATCGCCGACGGCAGCCAGCGCCGCGCCTTCGGAAACGACTTCTCGAGCACGGGGATCAGGATGCCGACCAGCGCCCCGATCAGGATGGACCAGCGCGCGGACATCGGCAGCGTCTGAATGCCGGTCGAAAGGACGCGAGCGACCGCCACCCAGGTCTGGGTCGCCGGCAGCGGATACTTCTCGAGCGCCGCGTCGTTGGGAATCAGCAGGTACCAGGCGGGCACGATCGCGAGGGTTCCGAAGACGATGCCGATCGCCTGCGCGATGAACTGCTTGCGCGGGTTCGCGCCGAGCAGGTAGCCGCTCTTGAGGTCGGTGAGCAGGTCGGCGGACGACGAGGCGCTGTTCGCGCCGGCGCCCGCGGCCATCAGGTTGTGCGTCACGTTGCCGGGCGAGATCAGCGCGAACAGCAGCTGCATGACCTTGCCCATCGCGCCGATCGGCGTCGTGTCGGTCTCGCCGGTCGCGCGACAGGCGACCATCGAGAGCACGAAGGACATCGCGACCGCGACCAGCCCCGCCCACCAGTGGATCTGGAACGCGATCATCAGCACGAGCACGATGGCGATCGAGATCGGGACGAGGCCGGCGAGGAACCAGGAGTTCGGCACCTCGATGGCGGCCATGCGGGCCTCGACGTCGCCCGGGTTCGCGACCGCCCGCGGACCGCGCCGCAGGAGCGAGAACGAGCGGCCGATGGTCTTCCACTGCAGGCCCAGCGCCGCCAGGCTCGCGAACACCATGAGCGAAGTGCCGCCCCACAGCGCCCAGTTCCGGGGGTGAAAGAGCGTGCCGCCGCCGACCAGCGGGATCGACGCGAGGTAGCCCGGCACGCCGGCGTGCGCCGCATCCATTCCCTGCAGCCAGGGCGCGAGGACATAGTAAAGGAGCGCCGAGGAGGCGAGCATCGAGAGCGACACGCGCAGGCCGACGATCATGCCGGCCGAGATCAGCAGGACGCTTGGCTCGAATCCGAATCCGATCATCGGCTTGCCGGCCAGCAGGCGGAATCCGTTCGCGGGCACCTGCTCCGGCAGGTGCACGTCGAACACGCGCGCGCGCATGAACGCGAAAAACCGGCCGAGTGCCGCGAACTGGTCCTCGGCCGTGTTGAGCACGCCGACGAGCGTTCCGGCGACCAGCCCCGCCACCAGCGCGTGCGCCTTCTTCAGCGCCTCGCCGCCGTGGCTGTACAGGCTGCGCAGCGTGGTCGCGGCGGCGATCCCCGACGGGAACGGCAACTGCTCCTGGTTGATCATCTGCCGCTTCATCGGAATCGCCAGCCAGACGCCCATGGCGCCCGTGGCGAACGTGAACGCGGTCACGATCCACCACGGCTGGTGACGGTGCGCGGGATCGAGGATGAGCAGGGCGCCGAAGGCGGTGGCGATCGTCGAGCCGGTCGAGTATCCGGCGGCCGAGGCGGTGGACTGCATGCAGTTGTTCTCGAGGATGGACATGTTCGTCACCCGGCCGGCGAGAATCGCGCGGATCGTGTTCCAGATGACGAACGACAGCACGCACGAGGTGATCGCGACGCCGAAGGACCAGCCCACCTTGAGCGTGGTGTACAGGTTCGAAATGGACATGAGCATCCCGAGCGCGGCGCCCATGAGCACGGCGCGCAACGTGAGCTGCGGCATCCGGTCGCCCATGTAACAGGTCTCGTACCAGTGCCGGTCCTTCTCCTCGGGTGAAGCGTCGTCGGGAAGGGGCCGGAACTCCGGCGGCAGCCCGGGGCCGGAGGGGTTCCGTGGTGGCTCGGCGGGCTCTGTGGCCATGAGTCCCTCTGCATGAAGGTGGGGTGCGGCGCTTGTGGCGCGATGCTGCGGGAGCGCGACATACGCTAGGTCGGTCGCCGGCCGGCCGCAACGGCGGACCGGCGCGGGTGGTTCAGTAGGGCGGGCGGCCCGCGTAGCCCGTCAGCTCGACGTAGCCTTCGCCCGTGACGCGCCCGTGCGCGTCCTCTCCGACGATGCGGACGCTGCCCTCCCAGTAGGCGACGCCGCCCATGGTGGTGGCGACCAGCTCCTGATCCTCGAGGGTGGGTTCGAGCGTCAGCTTCAGCCGTTCGCGCGGCAGCTCCAGCGTCCAGCCGCTCGGGTAGGTGGCGCCCGTGCGGCGGCTGCGCCAGCTACCGAGCGCGCGCACCCGGAAGTCGGCGAGCGCGAGCGGTCGCGAGCGGCCGTCGGCCCCGACGAGCGTGCCGTGCGAGAGCGGCTCGATGCCGCCGTTCTCAAGCCGCATCTGGTAGAGCATCAGTTCGCGGCCGTCGTCGAGCTGCACGCTGAACCAGTCCCAGCCCGCCTGCGTCCCGCCCAACCGGCTCGATGAGAACTCGTGGTCCATCCACGACTCGCCCTCGACCGCCAGCGTGTCACGCCCTACGAGGAGCCGGCCGGTCGTGGCGAGGCGCGTGAGCGAGTAGTAGTGCGACGTCTCACCCGGCCCCGCGCCCTTGCGGCTCACGCCGTGCGATCCGTGAACGACCGGCGGCTTGCGCGGAACGAGCGCGAGGTCGAACGCGAAGTCGGACCCCGCCCAGTGCAGGCGATGCGTCAGCGAGTCCGCGTCGAGCCTGGCGGAGGCCTTGTTCAGCCACACGTCGTAACGGGTGCTGTCGGCCCCCGCCATGCCGAGCGCGTCGCGTCGCGCGGCCTCCTCGAAGCGGAACTCCTCGCGCGTCTCGTCGGTGAGGGCGGCGTGGACGAACATCAGGTCGCGCGCGGCCCACGCCGAAGCGCTCGCGGCGCGCGCCGGGGGAAGCGCCACGCGGAAGAACGTGAGTTCGTAGCCGAACGAACGTCCCGGCGCCTTCAGATGGCCGGTGTAGTACCACCACTCGATGCGATAGCGCGGGTGGGCGGCGTGGTCGGCCGGAAAGTGGAACACGTACGGCGAGTCCGCGAGGAAGAAGCCGTCAGCGTCCACCGGCGGCCCGGCGGGGCCCGCGCCGAGCGATGCGCCGGCGGCGAGCGCCAGCGCCAGCACCAGCATGGCGGGCCGCGCCCGCCCGCTCACGATTCCACCCGCAGCGATTCGGCGGCCACCCGTTCGGAGGCGTAGCGCGCGGGTGCGAGCGAGGCGGCGAGCGAGGTTCCGACCATGAGCACCACGGCCTGGGCGAAGACGCCCGGCTCGATCGCCATGCGGATCGTCCAGCCGAAGTACTGCCGGTTGATGACGTGCACGAGGAGCAGCGCGAGCATCACGCCGGCGGCGCATCCGAGCAGCGAGCCGAGCAGGCCGAGGACGCCGCCCTCGATCAGCACGATGCGGCGCACCTGCGAGCGCAGTGCGCCGGTCGCGCGCAGGATGCCGATCTCGCGGCCGCGTTGCAGGATCAGCGCGGTGAGGGTGGTCACGACCCCGAGCACCGCGACGAGCACCGCGATGAACTGCAGCGCGAAGGTGATGCGGAACGTCTGGTCGAACACCGTGAGCACGCGGCGGCGAAGCTCCCGGTTCGGCATCGCGTTCAGCAGGAAATCCGGCCCCGCGAGCGCGGCGAGGCGGCTCCGCAGCAGGTCCAGGTCGGTGCCGGGCGCGGTGTAGAGCGCCAGGCTCTCGGTGCGGTCCCCCCGCATGAGCCGCGCGAACAGGCCGCGGTCCACCAGGATGGCCCCGGCATCGGTCGTGTAGTCGTAGAAGACGCCCGCCACCCGCAGTGCGATTTTCCCCCCCGCGGCCGGAACGCGGATCGTGTCGCCCGCCGCGACCCGGAAGCGGTGCGCGAAGCTCTCGGTCACGACCGCTTCGCCCCGCCGGAGCGCCCGCTCCAGCACGGCGGCGCTGCCCGCGCCGCCGACGAAGCGCAGGCTCCCGTGCCGCGCCTGCACCGCGAAATCAATTCCGGTCAGGCTGACCCGGCGGCCCTCGAACCGCATCGGTGTCGCCCGGTAGGTGTCCACGGCGATCACGCCCGGCAGGCCCGCCACCGCGCGCACCAGCGAATCGGGAAGCGCGGTCGCCGCCTGCGAAGCCCGGTGGCCGGCGGGTTCGACGTAGAGGTCGCCGCGGATGGACTGCGTGATCCACATGTCCACGGTCCGGCGGAAGCTGCCCACCATGATGGACAGCGCGACCGTCATGCCCACGGCCAGCATGAGCGAGGCCACGACGACGCTCGTCCGCGCCACGAAGTCGCGCAGCGCCCGCACGCCGAGAGCGCCTTCGATCCCGGCGAGCGCCAGCGCCGGACGACGCAGCAGCCGCTCGCCCGCGAGCGTGAACGCGGGGGAGACCAGCGTGAAGGCCGCGACGACGAGGAACGCGGCGGCGAAACCGCCCCACGGCTGACGGGCCCGCAAGGTCCAGGCCACGACCACCCCCGCGAGCGCCAGCACGGCGATCCCGACGAGCGCCCAGCGGCCGACCGGCAGCCGGCGGGCCTCGATCAACGTTCCCTGCCGCATCGTCAGCGCGGGCGGCGTCCATGACGCCTCGATCGCGGGCGCGAGGGCGGAGAGCAGCGCGGTCGCGATCCCGAGCCCGAAGCCGACGGCGAAGGTCCACGGGTCCAGCCGGACCTCGCTCGTGCGCTGGACCAGGTAGAGGTCCGTGAGCGTGCGGCCGACCGCGCCGAGGGTGGCACGCGCCAGCAGCGTGCCGAGCCCCGTTCCCAGCGCGCTGCCCGCGGCGCCGAGCAGCAGGCCCTCGAGCAGGAACAGCCGCACGACCTGCGCGCGCGTGACCCCCAGTCCGCGCAGGATGCCGATCTCCCTCCGCCAGCGCAGGACGCTCATCGCGACCGCGTTGAAGACGAGGAACATGCTGACGAGCAGGGCGATGAAGCTGAGCGCCGTGAGGTTGAGCGCGAAGGCGGCGACCATGTTCTCGACCTGCCGGGTGCGCGCGCGCGGCGGCTCGACGATCACCCCGCCGGGTAATTGCGCGGTCAGCTCGCGCCGCAGGCGCTCGCGGTCCGCGGGAGGGACGAGCAGCTCCACGCGATCGAGCCGCCCGGCGCGCCCGAAGACTTCCTGCGCGGTCGCGATGTCCATCACGGCCACGGCGCCGCCGGCCGCCTCGCGCAGCGAGCCTCCCTCCAGCACGAGCGCGACGACCAGCGGCACCGGCCGGCCGGAGGCGAGCACGGTCAGGGTGTCGCCCGCGCGCAGGTGCAGCCGGTCGGCGAAGGAGCGCGTCACGGCGACGCTGCGCGGATCGGCGATCAGGCGCACGATGCCCGCCATGAAACCGTCCTCACCCTGCCGGGGCCTGCCGCCCGCGTCCTCGCCGAAGCGCGCGAACGGGGCTTCGGAGAGCGGGTCCACGCCGAGGAACAGGAGCGTCTCGTGCGCCGGGAGCGCCGCGCGCCCTTCGCCGGGCCGCGGCGCCTCGGTCCGGGGACCGCCCGGCCAGGCGAGCGCGGTCACCTGCACGATCGGCGCCGCCGCCTCGACGCCGGGATGGCGCGCGAGGGTCACGAAGAGCGAATCCGCGAAGCCGTCCGCGGCGCTCTGCACGCTCAGGTTCGCGCGCCCGGTCACGGCGTCCACGGTGTCCGCGAACGAAGTCATGGCCGAGTGGTTGGCCAGCCGGATGCTGACGAACACCGCGACGCCGAGCGCGATGCCGCAGATCGTCAGCAGCGTGCGGCCGCGCTCGAGCGCGAGCCGGCGCAGCAACAGCCAGCGGACGAGCGCGCTCATCGCACGGTCCGCTCGTCGGCGACGATGCGGCCGTCCCGCAGCTCGATCGTGCGCGTCGCCGCCCCGGCGGCCTCGCGGCTGTGCGTGACGAGCACGACCGTCGCGCCGCGCAGATGCGCGAGCCGGCCGAGCAGTTCGACGACCTGTGCGGCGGCTCGCGAATCGAGGTTGCCCGTGGGCTCGTCGGCGAGCACCAGTGCCGGCTCGTGCACGAGCGCGCGGGCGATCGCCACGCGCTGCATCTCGCCGCCGGAGAGCATGTGCGGTCGCGACCGGAGGCGGTGCTCGAGCCCGACCTGCGCGAGCAACGCTTCGGCGCGCGCGAGCGCCTCGCGGCGCGAGCCGCCGGCGAGCAGCAGGGGCAGCGCGACGTTCTCGGTCACCGACAGCGTGCCGAGCAGGTTGAAGAACTGGTGGACCATTCCGACGCGCTCGCGCCGGCGGACGGTCAGCTCGTCGTCGCCGAGGCGCGACAGTTCACGCCCGTCCACCCACACCTCGCCGGAGGTCGGCACGTCCAGGCCCGCGGCGAGCTGGAGCAGGGTGGACTTGCCCGAGCCGCTGCGCCCTACGACGGCCACGAACTCCCCGCGCGGCACCTCGAATGAAAGCCCGTCGAGCGCCCTGATGAGACCATCCCCCAGCACGTACGACTTGTGCACGTTCACGAAGCGCAGCGCCGGCACGGATTCCGCCGTGGAGGCCGTCGGGGCCGCCGGGGGTTCTCGGGGCAGGTCCGGATGGGGCATGGGGCGCGAAGAATAGCGCACGACCGATGGCGGCGCGCCGGGCGCGAGCCGCCCCTCGCGACCCGCGCACCGGCGCCGGTGCGCGCGCACCGCGCCCGGGACCCCGAACCCCGCGATGAGCGGCCAGGCCCTTGCGGCCCGGCCGGCCGGCCTGCTAAACAGCAGGGCCGGGTGTGCCGCACCCGGTCCCGCGCCCGAACCGCGTCGAATCCGCGGCCCGGCCGGCCGCATCGAACGCGGCCCGGGACCACAGACCCTGGGTCCAGCCCCGCGGGCGCCCGGCGACCCTTCCGGCCGGGGCAACTGCAGCTTCGGAACCTGCGTAGCTGCGACCGCACGTTTCGCCTTACATCCCCGCATGACCCCTGCACCGCACAGGAGCCCTTGTGAACAAGCGCATGGTCCAGATGCTGGCGATCGTCGTTACGTTCGTCGCCATCATCGGTTTCATCAAGTTTCAGCAGATCTCCGCCGCCATCGCGGCCGGTAAGAGCTACTCGCCCCCCCCCGAAGCGGTCACCGCGGTGACCGCGCAGCCGCAGGGATGGAGCGAGGCGCTCGAGGCGGTCGGCAGCGTCGAGCCGGTGCAGGGCGTGACGCTGAGCGCGGATCTGCCGGGCGTGGTGGACCGCATCCAGTTCGAGTCGGGCTCCTCGGTCCGCGAGGGGCAGGCGCTGGTCCAGCTCGACGCCCGGCAGGAGCGGGCCCAGCTCGCCTCGGCCGAGGCGGCGCGCGACCTCGCGAAGTCGAACCTCGACCGTTCGCAGGCGCTGCTCGCGCAGAAACTCGTCGCGCAATCGGATCACGACCAGGTGGCGGCGCTCTTCCGGCAGGCGGAGGCGCAGGTCAACGTGATCCGGGCGACGATCGATCGCAAGGTCATTCGCGCGCCGTTCGCCGGGGTCACGGGCATCCGCCAGGTGAACCTCGGCCAGTTCGTGGGCAGCGGCGATCCGATCGTGCCGCTGCAGTCGCTCGATCCCGTCTACGTGGACTTCACGGTTCCGCAGCAGGACGTGGGCGAACTGCGCCGGGGGCTGGGCGTGACCGTCTCCGCCGACAGCGGTTCGCGCACGCTCGGCAGCGGGCGGATCACCGCGATCAACCCGGTGGCGGACGCGGCGACCCACAACGTCCGCGTGCAGGCGACGTTCGCGAATCCGCACGGCCGCCTGCGGCCCGGCATGTACGTCTCGGTGCGCGTGGACCTCGGTTCGCGCGCGCACGTGATCGCCCTGCCGGCGACCTCCATCAATTACGCGCCGTACGGCAACTCGGTCTTCATCATCGAGGACCTCAAGGGCCCCGACGGCAAGTCCTACCGCGGCGTGCGCCAGCAGTTCGTGCAGCTCGGCAGCACGCGCGGCGACCTGGTCGCGGTGACCTCGGGCGTGAGCGCGGGACAGCAGGTCGTGACCTCGGGCGTGTTCAAGCTGCGCAGCGGCGCGGCCGTCAAGGTGGACAGCACGATCACGCTGCCGGCGAGCGGCTCCCCGCGCCCGCAGGACAGCTGAGATGAAGTTCACCGACCTGTTCATCCGGCGTCCGGTTCTCGCGATCGTCGTCAACCTGCTCATCCTGGTCGCGGGCATCCAGTCCATCCGATCGCTCAGCGTCCGCCAGTTTCCGCGCACCGACATGGCCTCGGTCTCGATCACGACCGTGTACATCGGCGCCAGCGCCGACCTCGTCCGCGGCTTCATCACCTCGCCGCTCGAGCGGGCGGTCGCGAGCGTGGACGGCATCGACTACATGGAATCGTCGAGCGGCTCCAGCGTCAGCACCATCACCGTGCACCTGAAGCTCAACTACGACACCAACGCCGCCCTGACCCAGATCCAGGCGAAGGTCGCGCAGGTGCGCAACGACCTGCCGCCCGAGGCGCAGGCGCCGGTCATCGAGGTCGTGACCGCGGACGCGCAGTTCGCCGCCATGTACCTGGGCTTCGCCTCCAGCGAACTGGACCAGAACCAGATCACGGACTACCTGACGCGCGTCGTGCAACCGCGGCTGAGCGCCATCAACGGCGTCCAGCGCGCCGACATCCTCGGCGGCGGCACGTTCGCCATGCGCATCTGGCTGCGCGCCGACCGCATGGCCGCGCAGGGGCTCTCGCCCTCCGAGGTCTGGGGCGCGCTCGCGCGCAACAACTATCTGTCCGCGCTCGGCCGCACGAAAGGCACGATGACGTCGGTGAATCTGGTCGCGAACACCGACCTGCGGACGGTGGACGACTTCAAGCGTCTCGTGGTCCACGAGTCGGGCGGCGACGTCGTCCGGCTCGGCGACGTCGCCGACGTCGTTTTGGGCGCCGAGGACTACGACACGGACGTGCGTTTCAACGGGCAGAAGGCCACGTTCATGGGCATCTACGTGCTCCCGACCGCGAACTCTCTCGAGGTGATCCGCGAGGTTCGCAAGGCCGTGGAGGAGATCAAGACCCAGCTTCCGGTGGGCATGACCGCCAACATCCCGTATGACTCGACGGCGTACATCGAGGACTCGATCCGCGAGGTGCTTAAGACGCTGACCGAGACGCTGCTCATCGTCATGCTCGTGATCTTCCTGTTCCTGGGTTCGATCCGCGGCCTGATCATTCCCGTCATCGCCATCCCGGTCTCGCTGATCGGCGCGGTGTTCCTCATGGCCGTCGCGGGCTTCACGATCAACCTGCTGACGCTGCTCGCCATCGTGCTCTCGGTCGGACTCGTGGTGGACGACGCCATCGTCATGGTCGAGAACATCGAGCGCCACGTGCACGAGGGCCAGCCGCCGCTGCACGCCGCGATCCTCGCCGCGCGCGAGCTGGTCGGGCCGATCATCGCCATGTCGGTCACCCTCGCGGCCGTCTACACGCCGCTCGCGATCCAGGGCGGACTGACCGGCTCGCTGTTCCGCGAGTTCGCGCTGACACTCGCGGGGGCCGTTCTCATCTCCGGCTCCGTCGCCCTGACGCTTTCGCCGATGATGGGTTCGCGCCTGCTGCGCTCCGGCGACAGCGAGCGGGGATTCGCGGGCTGGATCAACCACCGCTTCGAGCAGCTGCGGCGGCGCTACATGGGTTCGCTCGGCGCGGCGCTCAAGCACCGCAGCGTGCTGCTCGTGTTGTGGCTGATTGTCGTGCTGCTGGCGGTGCCGTTCTACATGTTCTCGCAGCGCGAGCTGGCCCCGCCCGAGGACCAGAGCATCGTGTTCGGCATCGTTCAGGGCGCCCCCAACGCGACGCTCGACCAGACGCGGCTCTTCACGACGCGCATGTACGACGTCTACCGCTCCATTCCCGAGGCGCAGAACATCTTCCAGATCACCATGCCCGGCGGCGGCTTCGGCGGCATGACGACGAAGCCGTGGAGCGAGCGCAAGCGCGGCATCGAGCCGATCCGCATGCAGGCGGCCGCGGGCATGTCGCATATTCCGGGCATCCGCGCCATTCCGATCACGCCTTCGTCGCTGCCGGGCGGCGGTTCCTTCCCCGTGGATCTCGTCATCGCCTCGACGGCGGAGCCGGAGCAGCTCGCGGCCATCGCCGGGGAGCTCGTGGGCAAGGCCTACGCGAGCGGCAAGTTCATGTACGTGGACACGGACCTCAAGTTCGACCAGCCGCAGGCGGAGGTCGTCTTCGACCGCGACAAGGTTCGAGCGCTCGGCGTGGACCTGAGCCAGGCGGGGCAGGACCTGTCCGTCATGCTGGGCGGCAACTTCGTCAACCGGTTCAGCGTCCAGGGACGCAGCTACAAGGTGATCCCCCAGATCAAGCGGGCCGAGCGCCTGACGCCGAAGCAGCTCGAGTCCATCTACGTGAGCGGACCGGACGGCAAGCTGGTGCCGCTGTCCACGTTCGCGCACATCGAGACCAGCACGCAGCCGCGTGACCTGAAGCGCTTCCAGCAGCTCAACGCGGTCCGGCTTCAGGGCGCGATTCCGCCGGGGGTTTCGCTCGAGGACGCGCTCAGCTACCTCGAGACGGAGGCGCACAAGATCCTGCCGCGCGGCTTCACGCTCGACTACGCGGGCGAGTCCCGGCAGCTGCGCACCGAGGGCAGCAAGTTCCTCGGCATCTTCCTGCTCTCGGCGCTGCTCATCGGCCTCGTGCTCGCCGCCCAGTTCGAAAGCTTCCGCGATCCGTTCGTGATCCTGACCGGCTCGGCGCCGCTCGCGCTCTCGGGCGCGCTGCTGTTCACGTTCCTCGGCTTCACCTCGATCAACATCTACAGCCAGGTCGGTCTGATCACGCTCGTCGGGCTGGTGGCCAAGAACGGCATCCTGATCGTCGAGTTCGCGAACCACCTGCAGCAGACCGGGCTCGACAAGATGCACGCGGTGATCCAGGCGGCGGGCACGCGCCTGCGGCCGATCCTCATGACGACCGCGGCGACCGTGTTCGGGCACCTGCCGCTCATCTTCGCGCACGGCCCGGGCGCGGGGGCGCGCAACAGCATCGGCATCACGCTGGTCACCGGCATGATCATCGGCACCGCGTTCACGCTGTTCCTGGTGCCGGCCATCTACACGCTGGTCGCCAAGGTGCACCAGGCGGACGACTTCAGCGAGCCGGTCGCGGCCACGCGGCACGCCGGGCTCGAGTCCGAGGGCACGCCCGCCTGACGGTCCGCTCCCCGGGATCCGGCCGCGAGGGCGCGGCCGGATCCCGCGAGGGGCCCGGCGGCGCCGCTCAGCGGCGGAAGTCCTCGAGAATCGCCCGCTCCGCCGCGGGCAGCGCGTGCACCTGCTCCCAGGTCGCGAGCTTCGGGCGGTAGACGTACTCGGGGCCTGCGGCCGAAGCGATGCGGCTTTCCACCGGCGCCCACGCCTCGCGCGCCGCACCCGCGCGACCCAGCCGGCGTTCCACCGCGCCGTTCACGATGGCGGCGAGGTCGCACCACGGTCCCCAGGCGAGCGCCTGATGCGCGCGCGCGCCGGCCTTCGCGAGGTCGCCGGTGGCCAGGTCGCACCAGGCGCGCAGCGCCTCGGCCGTCGGGTTTTCCGCGTCGAGGAGCGCGGCCTCCGCGAGCTGGGCGCGCGCCGGCTCGACGCGCCCGGCGCGCAGCAGGTCGCGCGCGTAGTCGCAGCGCAGCTCCACGACCCCGGTGCGCATCCGCACGGCCCGCTCGTACTGGGCGACCGCCTCGTCCGTGCGACCGGCCAGCGCCAGCGCCTCGGCGCGGCCCTGCTGGCCCTCCGGGTTGTCGGACTGGTAGGCGAGAACCGAGTCGTAGGCGGCGAGCGCCGCCGGCGCGTCACCCGCCGTCCACGCCAGAGCGCCCAGCGACGCGTCCACCAGGTAGCGGTCCTCGGCGCGCACCAGCGGCCGGGCGGCGGCGAGCCCGGCCCGCGCGGCGGCCAGCCCGCGGCCCGCCTGCCAGTGCGCGAACGCCAGCGTCGTGCGCGCCGGGCCGCTGGCCGGATGCGCCGCCACCGCGCGGGTCGCCGCCGACTCCGCCGCCGCCGCGCGGTTGCCCAGCGACAGCGCGCGCGAGAGCGACAGCAGCGCGGTCTCGTTCGCCGGCTCGATCGCCAGGGCCTTGCGGTAGAAGGGCGCCGCCTCGGCGACCTTGCCGCGCTCGACGCGGTCGTCGCCGCCCGCGGTGTAGGCGATCGGGTAGGAGGCGCTCACGTCGGTGCGCGCCAGGAAACGTTCCACCAGTTTCCGCAGGTTGGGATCCAGGCGTTCGAGCCGCTCGCGCACCACCTCGCGCGGGTCGTACTCGTCGCGCATCGGCGAGTAGAGGGCGTTGGCGCCCTCGGCGAAATACTCGAAGACGCTGCCGCCCGCGTAGCGCGACAGGTAGCCGTCCTTCGTGGCGTCGTCGCGCAGCTTGGCGCGCCGGTAGAGCTCCTGGATCTCGCGCGCGTCGTCGGCCGGCAGCATGGCGTGCACCTGGTGCGTCAGCTCGTGGAGCACCGTGTTGTAGCGGTCGAAGATCGTGCGCTCGACGTCCTCGATGCCGGTCACCGTGTGGTAGCCGCCGCAGCCGCGCACGTCGTCCCACAGCCGCGAGTCGTAGTTGATGCGCTGGTCACGCAGCGTCCCGAGGTTCGGGCACTCCGAGAGCAGCAGGTAGACGGGCTTGATGTAGTAGGTCGAGCCGCCGGCGATGAGCACCGGCAGGAACGCCTTCCACGGCGCCACCGAGAGCGCGACGCGCTTCTGGTGGCGGGGCGAAAGGGAGCGCCAGTTGACCACGAACTTCTCGATGCCCGGCACCTCCGGCGTCGGCGCGGCGGCGAAGCGCGCCTCGTAGCCGGCGCGGTGCACGTCCACCACGAAGCGCTGCCCCTCGAGCGACTTGGCGAGCACGGCGTGCGCCCGGCCGTACTCGGGGCAGGAGCGCAGCGCGGCGAAGCAGCCGTCGCGCGATTCGGCGAACCGTCCGTCCTCGAAGTCGAGCGAAGCGAGCCGCACGCGGGCGTCCGCCCAATCCGCGTGCGCGCGGACGATCGCGGCGTACGCCCCGCGCGCCGCGTCCCTCCGGCCGCCGGCGAGCAGCGCGTCGGCCCGCGCGAGCGCGGCGCGACCGGCGGCGCCGGCGAACACCCGCGGGTAGGCGGCCGCGAGCTGCGTGTAGTTCTTGCGCGCGTAGCCGTTGCCGAGCAGGTAGTGCGCGGCGTCGTTGTAGGGCGCGAGCGCCACCGCCCACTCGGCGGCCGAGATCGCCTCGTCGGTGCGGCCGAGGCGGATGAGCGTCTCGGTCAGCGGCATGAGCACGTCGGGGCCGCCGAAGGCCTCGAGCGCCTCGCGCAACGTGACGAGCGAGCCGTCCCAGTCGCGGCGCTTCTGCTGCACGAGCCCGAGGCCGGCGAGCGCGGCGGCGCGCTGGGCCGAAGCGGTCGAGCCCCAGGCCGGCTCGTCCGCCGGGCGGGGCACCGCCGCGATCACGCGCGTGAAGCACGATTCGGCGCGCGCGTACGCGAGGCGGTCGTAGGCGAGCCGGCCCGCGGCCAGCAGCTCCGGCACCGCTCGCGCGTCGTCACGGCCCGCGACCGCGTCGCGAGTCAGCTCGTCGATCGCCGCCGCGTCATCGGTGGCGAAACGCCACGAGAAGAGCGCGCCGCGCTCGTCCTCGCGGTCCATGGGACCGTCCATGATGCGCAGGCGGACGGGCTCGAGCGCCGCGAAGTCCTGGCGCGCGAGCGCCACCCGGGCGCGCATCACGTCCGCCTCGCGCGGTTCGCCCGTCAGCTTCGCGAGCCGCCGCGCGGCCTCGTCCGGCTGACCGGTCGCGAGCAGCAGCCGCAGGACGCCTGGCGCCGCCGGTTCGGGCGCGCGCCGGATGGCCTCGAGCCGCGCGCGGTACTGCCGCGCGACCGGCGCGAAGAGACCGGTGTCGGGAAGCGCCACGGCCCCGGCCGCGGGCAGCGGCGCGCTCAACGACAGGACCACGGCGGCGAACAGGGACGGCCGAAGACCGCGAACGATCGGGGACATGCGCACTCCGCGAAGGGTGGGAAGGGCGCCGACGCGCGGCGCGGACTCGCCGCAGTCTATTCGCGACCCGGGCCGCGGCGCGAGGGGCCCGCCCCGGAGCCGGGACGAAGGTTTCGCGGCCACGGCCGAAGATTCCTCCACCCGTCCGCGGCCCGAGGACGTAGCATCCCGGGGCGGCCGGCCGCTCCACGCACGCCGCCGCGCCGGGCCCCGCGTTTTCGTCCGGGATCGCGTCGTGAACCTTCACCGCATTTCCGGGCAGGTTCTGGAGGGTGTCAACCGCATGGCGCCAGGGAGGCGGCACCCGCTCGCGTTACTGCCCGCGCTCGCGCTGGCCGCCTGCGCCGGCGCGCTCATGCCCGGCGGCGCGGCGCGCGCCGAGTGGCTGCCGCTCGACGTCGGCAACCGCTGGCAGTACATGAACGAGGCCGACGAGCCGCACTTCGAGGAGATCACCGAGCCGGTGCGCGTGCGGGGGCGCCGCATGTACATCAAGACGTACTCGGGCGGCGCCGACGACGGGCTCATCAACTTCTGGATGCTCGACACCGACGGCAGCGTGCTGCTCGGTGGCTACTACCGGGCGAGCATACCCTTCGGCCTTGTCTACGAGCCGCCGGTCCGGATCTTTCCCGGCTCGCCCGTGCTGGGCCTCGAGTGGAACCAGCACACGCGCGCCATCGCCATTCCGGACAACGTGACCTTCGGCGAGTTCGACAGCTGGTGGAAGGTCCAGGGGCACGCGACGCTGGTGAACCCGGCGGGATCGTTCGACTGCTTCGGGGTGGCGCAGGTTCCGCCTCCGGCGCGGCCGGCGGGGCCGGCGCTGCCATTCGCGCCGCGCGGAGAGGCGCTCGCGCTCGACGGCCGGCTCGCGGGGCCGGCGGCCGGGCCCTCGGCCACGGGCCCCGAGAGCGCCTTCGAGTGGTACGCGGACGACGTGGGACTCGTGCAGTACGACGCCGGGACGCTTTACCAGCTCGTCTCCTACCTGCTGCCCACTCCGGCGGCCGCCTCGAGCTGGGGCCGCGTCAAGAGCCTCTATCGCTAGACGACACTCGGCGATTCGGCATCCGTGGCTCGACGGCGGTGCGTCCGGCGAGGGCGAAGCCATGGATGGCGGGAGCCCGAGTGGATGCAGCGCGGCGAGGCAGGAAGCCGAGCAAGCGGGCCGCCGTCGAGCCACGGATGCCGAGTCGTTCGAACCGACCCGGGGCCCGGGCGCTCAGGCCGTCTGCTGGAGCGCGGCGAGCGCCGCCTCGAGCGTCTCGTGCAGCTCGAAGACCAGCGTGAGCTGGGTGATCAGGAACATGCGCGCGAGGCGGGTGTTCAGGCCGCAGAGCACCATGTGGCAGTCGCGGTTCCGGTAGCTCTGGCGGCAGCCCATCAGCGCCCCGACCGCCAGCGAGTTCATCATCGCGATCCCGCCCAGATCGATCACCAGCCTGCGGTTTCCGTTCGCGAGCAGCTCCCGCACCTGGTCCTCGAGCCTGTCGGTCTCCTCGCCGCCCACCAGCCAGCCCGTGGGTGAGACCACGGTGATGTCGCCCACCTGCCGAATCGTCACGCACCGACCTCCTGTCGCGCGGTGTCACCGCGCCGCCGCCGAAACGAAACCCGCCGGATGAGATACTCGCGGCCACCGAAAAAGTTGGCGGCCCGAGGCATTTTCCTGCGAGCGCGGCTCCCGGTTGCCCGGGCGCGGTGTGGGGGAAAAGGCTAGACTGCCGGCCCGCTCGACCGACTTCCGCCGTCCGGCCCATCCATGAGGACCGCATGATTGACCCTCGAGAAGCCGCTCCCGAGGCTCCCGAACGCTACTGGCGTGAGCACGTGCGGCGCACCGGAGTGCCGCAGCTGACGGTGCGCGCCGTCCTCGTCGGCATGGTCATCGGCGCCGTGATGTGCCTGTCGAATCTTTACGTCTTCTTCAAGACCGGCTGGTCCATGGGCGTGACCATCACGGCGGCGATCCTGTCGTTCGCCCTGTTCCAGCTGCTGCGCGTCGCGCGCCTCGGCGGCCGGCCGCTCGGGACGCTCGAGAACAACGCGCTGATCACCGTCTCCTCGGGCGCCGGCTACATGACCGGCGGCGGCAACATGGCGGCGTTCGGGGCGCTGCTCATGGTCACGACGCTGCGCCCCGACCCGACGGCGATGCTGTTCTGGTTCGGCGCCATCGCCGCGCTCGGCGTGTTCACCGCCATCCCGATCAAGCGCCAGCTCGTGAACCAGGAAGGCCTGGCGTTCCCGACCGGCAAGGCCACCGCCGAGACGCTGCACGCGATCCACGGCGCCGCCGACGGCAGCGGCGGGGGCGAGGGCGTGCGGCAGGCGCGCGCGCTCGGCATCGGCGCGCTCGTCGCGGCCGCGCTCGCCTGGTTCCGCGACGCGAAGGCGGCGTGGATGCCGTTCAACGTCCCGGGGGTGCTGCCGCTCGGATTCTCGATCGGCGGACGGCCTGCGGCCGACTGGACGCTGGCGCTCAAGAGCGAACTCGTGCTTCTCGGCGCCGGGGCGCTCATGAGCTTCCGCACCGGCTGGTCGCTTCTGCTCGGCGGCGTGCTGACCTACGGCTTCCTCGCGCCCGCGCTGTTCGCCAAAGGCGCCATCACGGCCGTCAGCTACAAGGCCATCGTCGGCTGGACCGTGTGGCCGGGCGCCGCGATCCTCGTCGCCTCCGGGCTCACGTCGTTCGCGCTCGACTGGAGGAGCGTCGCGCGCTCGTTCACCGGCATCGCCGCCATCTTCTCGAAGAAGCGCGACGGTCACGTCGCCGATCCGATGGACGAGATCGAGTGCCCGGGCTGGTGGTTCCCCGCCGGGTTCGTCGTGCTCGGGCCGGTCGTGATCGTGCTGATGACGGTGCTCTTCCAGATTCCCTGGTGGGCGGGCCTGATCGCCGTGCCGCTCGCGGTCGTGATGGGCTTCGTCGCCTCGCGCGTGACCGGCGAAACCGACGTGACGCCCACCAAGGCGCTCGGACCCGTCACGCAGCTCCTCTACGGCGTGATCACGCCCGGCAACCTGTCGGGCAACATCATGAGCGCGAACGTGACCGGCGGCATCGGCCTGCACGCGGCCGACCTGCTCACCACGCTCAAGACCGGCTGGCTGCTCGGCGCCAGCCCGCGGGTGCAGTTCCACGCGCAGCTCTTCGGCGTGCTGGCCGGCGCCGCGGTGGTCGTGCCCGCGTTCAACATCCTGATCCCCGACCCCGGCGTGCTCGGCAGCGACGCCTGGCCCGCGCCCTCGTGCCTCGTATGGGCGGGCGTCTCGAAGGCGTTCGCCGGCGGCATCGGCGGGCTCGACGCGCTCGCGCGCGCCGGCATCGTCGCCGGCCTGGCGCTCGGCGTGGCGCTGGCGCTGCTCGAGCGCATGGCGCCGAAGGCCGTGCGCGGCTGGGTGCCCTCGCCGAGCGGCCTCGGCATCGCGATGGTCATCCCGGGCAGCAACGCGGTCGCGATGTTCCTCGGCGCGCTGGGCGCGCGGCTGATCGGCCGATTCAATCCGGGGCTCGCGCGCAAGTACGTGGTCCCGGTCAGCTCGGGGCTCATCGCCGGCGAGAGCCTGATGGGCGTGGTGATCGCGATGCTGCTGATCCGCGGCGTGCTCGGGCACTGAGGGCCGAGCCGCTCGCGGGGGGCGCCTGGCGTCGCGCTTTCGGCGCGGCGCCGGTCGAGGCGGTCAGAGCGACGTTCGAAAGAGGTGTGTCACCCGGATCAGCGCCTCGTTCTCGGCCATGACGAAGGTGCATCCCCAGTGGTAGTGGACACCACCGGCCACGAAGCTGAAGTGGTACGAGGGGCGGCCGAGGTACTCGCGTTGCGCGAGCCGGGGACTGGCGGCGAGACGCTCGAGCGCAGCCTCGACGGCGTCAGTGGCGTCCCGGCGGCGCGCCGTCGGAAGCGAATCAACCAGCCGTTGGAAGTCCTCGAGCGCGACGTCAGTGAGCTCGACCTCGTAGCTCATTCGCAGCTTCACGCAGGGGGCGGGTCCTTCCGGCCCCGGCCGACGCCTCGCCAGCCAGCATCCGCTCGAGATCGAACCCCAACCGCACGCTCTCGGGGCGGGTTGACTCGCTCATCGGAATGAGCCTGCCGGGCTTCGCCTTCAGCATCGGTTCCGTCCGGTACACGACCTCCTCGCACAGCTGCCGGGCACCCATGGACAGGTACGTCTGCGCGACGTACTCGAGCACCTTCGTTTCCGCGAGCGTGAAATCGTACTCGACGGCCCGCGGCGTCGGCGAGAGCTGGTGTTCGACATAGGGCCCGATGGCGATCTCGCTTTCGACGGCCAGGTCGTGCCCCACCAGTTCCTCTTTCGCGGTGAAGAACGCCGCCGCGTCGAACGGGCCGTGGCGGTCGAAGACGTACCGGAACCCCGAGATCGGCCGGCCGAGAAGCTGCCGCGCGACCAGGTCCGCGAGGTAGGCGTACTTCGCGAGCTTGGTCCGGCCGACGCCGGGATCGGCGTCGAGCAGGTAGCGCAGCACCTGCGCGTTTCGGCTGAGCCGCTGCATTCCCTTCTCCAGTCCTCATTCCGCGACCACGTCCGCACCGACTCCGGCGGGACGAGTCGCGACGCTAGCACGCGAGTCGCCCGCAAGTGTCATGCCCCGGGCCCACGCGGTGAGTGCCCGGCCGGCGCGAGGGGTCGGTGCCTGCGGCCAGAGGCTGTCGGCTACGCCGGTGCCGTCCCCGGTCACGTCGTACCCGGCCGGACGTTGCCGCCTCGTGCAATCTCCGGCCTCGCGCAGTAACTTGCAGACTCCATGTCCTTCCTGGCCGCCCTCGAACCCCGGCCGCTGGCCGGCGAGTACCCGAATGGACTGACCCCGGCCGCGCTTCATCTGGGCCAGGGGGGCAACGCCCTGGAAGTCGCCGTCCTCTCGACCACGGGTGCGCCCTCCCAGGCAGCGCTCAGGACCGCGCTTCTCACTCGCAGGGGCCGTCGCGCGACGCCCGTTCTGATCGTCGTCCTTCACGGGGCGGACCGCGCGGCGATCTGCGGCGTCGAGGGCGACGATCCTTCGATCGAGGCCAGCCTCGACCGTGGCCAGGTCGAGCGCCTCTGTCTCAAGCTGCTCGGTGCGCCCGACCGTCACGCGGCGGCGCGTGCGCTGCGCGATGCCTTCCCGCAGCTGACCTCGGCGATTCCGGGCCTTGCGAACCACGGCCTGTTCGCGATGCACGAACTCGAGGCCGGCGTGCCGCGGCGCGCCGACTGGTCGGGCGCCGGTCGCGGCGCCGCCGAGCTGCTCGGCAAGCGCGGTCGCGAGCTGGTGCAGGCCCTGGGCTTCACCGTGCGCGACCTGTCCGGGGCCGACCCGGGCAGCGTGCTGGTGTCGCAGTCCACCAAGATCGCGATGGCCGTGTTCCTGGAGCGTCCGGACGAGATCGACCCGCCGCTCGCGCGCTTCAACGACAACGCGCCGATCTCGTGGGCGCTCTCCCGTGCCGACGAGGAGAACCTCGACTACGTCGTGATCTCGGCCGGTCCGGTCCTGCGCGTCTATCCGGACGATCCCGGCGGAGAGGAGACGACAACGGCGCTCGCCGCGAGGGTTCGCGAGCTGGGCCTTCAGCCCTGGAAACCGCCCGAGCCGCTTCCGCCGATTGACGAGGACGAGATCACGCTGGTCGTGTGGATGGCGGTGGAGGCGGAAGCCGTCGCCGGCGGCGCGGCCCGTGCGGAAGCGCCCGGGCCGGCAGGAGGCCGCGCGTGATCCGCGAGATTCGAACCTCCGAGCAGCTGCTCGAGCTCATTCGATCGGGCGTCGGCTACCTCTACAACGACTCTGGTGGCCGCGACCCGAAGATGTGTCCGATCCACTCGATGGGCTGCCGCTGGATCCCGACCATGGTGCGCCAGCCGTCCGGCCGGCTCGGGGTCCCGAAGCTCTGGTCGGACGATCTGGACGCGCTCGTCGCCGAAGTGCGGCGGCGGGGCATGGTGTACGCGTTCTGCGGCAGCGAGCCCGGGCTGGCGGGCGGAGGACGCCCGGATCCCCCACGCGCTCCAAACCCAGCGCCACCCGCCCCGCGCGGCGAGGCGAGTCCGATGGACAGGCCGTGGAAGCGCGAGCAGGTCCGTGGCCCCGAGTTCCGCGTACAGGTCGAGCCTGGCGTCGTCACCGTGGAGAGCGCCTACCGGCTGCAGTTCGACGACAAGCCGGCCACGAAGGCGTTGAAGGACGAAATCGGCGCCGCGGTCACCACGCTCGTGGCGGGACCGGGACAGATGCTGGAGGCCGTCTACACCTCGGCGTCGCGTGACGTCGTGGATGCCGAGAACGTGCTGCTCTACAACGTCGGCACGGGGCGATTCGCGGCGGCCAGCCACGAGGCCCTGCGCTTCGAGCGTGTGTACGCGGAGCCGCCTGGCGGGCCGCACGTGCTGCATCACCATCGCTATGCCGTGGTCGCCGCGGATTCGGCTTCCCGGTACTGGCGGAGGGGCGAACTCGTGGTCGAAGGAAACAACCTCCACCTCGACCGGCTCGACGCCTTCAGCAAACCAGACTCGGTTTGGTGGGCGACCCGGCAGGCTGCACCAGACGGCGCTCGCCCGCACACGGACTTGTACGCCCTGGATCTCGTCCTCGAAGTCGGGCCCGCGGACGGCGTCCGCCCCGCGGACGTCGTGAAACCGCTCGTGGATGGCGTGGTTGCCGGGCTCCATGCACACGACGGTCGCGACGCCGAGGTGGTCACGACCCGACTCGCGGGGAGGCTCGGGCAGCCCGTCGAAACGGTCGCGGCCCTTCTGGCGGACCATCGCCGCGCCTGGCTCGGAGTTCGCAGGTTGCTGTGGCCGAGGGCGGAGGGCATCCAGTGGAATCCGGGAGACGACGCCTGTGTGAGCGCCTCGCTGCGGGTGCGCCGGCAGGACGGTCCCGGGTGGCTCCTCGGGTACAGACTCCACGCCGTCGAGCCCATCGGCTGATCGGAGGCATCCGTGGCAAGGATGATTCCCGCGGAAAGCGTCGTCGGCCAGGACGGTCGCTCGGCCTCCGGGGCGGAGGTGAGGGTCCACTCGGCGTTGCGCCAGACCCTCGACGATCGCTTCACGGTGTTCGGATCGGTCGCATGGCAGTCGGTGAGCGCGACCGGCAAGCCCATCCAGGGCGAGGCGGATTTCGTGGTCTGCGACCCCCGACGGGGGTTTCTCGTCCTCGAGGTCAAGGGGGGGCGCATTGACCACGAACCCCGCACGAAGACCTGGTCGAGCACCGACCGGCGCGGGGCCCGCCACGTTATCAAGAACCCTTTCGAGCAATCGAAGCGGAGCACGCGCCAGATCAAGGACCTGCTGACGAAACGCCTCAGCCTTCCAGACCTGCCCATCACGGCCGGCTGGGGGGTGGTCTTCCCCGACGCCGAAGGGGACCCGGCGTCGGTGGGTGTCGAGGCGCTGCCGGATCTGGTGGCGCTTCGCGACGACCTTCCGCAACTCGGGGCGCGGGTCGAGTCCATGTTCGTGCGCTGGACAGGGTCGCGGTCACTCGAGCCGGTTCCGAGCACGTGGCCGAGTGAACTGGAAGCCCTCATCGCACCGTCGTGCACGCTGCCGGTCCGGTTGGGCGGCCGCCTGCGAGAGGCGTCCGCGGAGAGCAACCGGCTGACGGAGGAACAGTTCGCCGTTCTCGACGGGCTCGCGCGCAATCATCGCGTGCTCGTGACCGGCGCCGCGGGCACCGGCAAGACGATGCTGGCCGTGGAAAAGGCGCGGAGGCTGTGCCGGGCGGGGCTGCGAACGCTTCTGACCTGCTTCAACCGGCCGCTTGCGGATTTGCTGGGGCGAGATACGGCCGACCTGCCCGAACTGGTGGTCCACAACTTCCATCAACTGTGCTACCGCCGTGCGCTCCGGGACGGATTCACGGGTCCGGATCCGGACTCGGACGAGGTCCGGGATCCCGCTCGCGAGAGGCTGCTGGGGAGTGAGTACTTCGACCGGATGCTGCCGGAGGCGTTCCGGAGGTCGCTCGCGGGGCAGGATGGCCGTTTCGACGCGATCGTCGTGGACGAGGGGCAGGACTTCTCCGCCGACATGCAGCGCGCGCTGATCCATGCGCTTCGGGAGCAGGAAGCGGGGTACCTGTTCGTGTTCCAGGACGAAGGTCAGAGCATCTTCGGTGGGCGCGAGGGCTGGGACCACACCGGCATGATGGAGTTTCACCTCTCCAGAAATCTTCGGAACTCCCGAGAGATTCACTCGGTGTTGAAGCGCCTGAACCCGTCCGACGATTCGAACTCGGCCGGCCCGGGCGGTCCACCTCCGGAGTTCATCGAGGTCGGGGACTCACGAGCCGCCGTCTCGGCCATCGAGGACCGGGTCCGGACCCTGACCGCGAACGAAGGCGTCGCGCTGCGCCAGCTCGCGGTGCTCACCGCGGGACGGCACCAGCTCGCGGAGCTCGCGCCGGAAGGCCGGCTCGGGGGATTCGCCACGACGCAGGATCCTTTCGGCCCTCCGGGCACGCTCTACCTCGATCGCGTCAGCCGGTTCAAGGGGCTCGAACGGGACGTCGTCATCCTCACCGGGCTCTCGCATCCGCCGGCCCACAATCGCACAGACCCGCTGCTCTACGTCGCAGGCAGCCGGGCGCGCGCTCATCTGATCGTCATCGATGCGCCCGCCGTGCTGGCTCGCTTCAGGCCGTCCGGAACGAGCACGACCTGAGTGGAGCCAGGCGCGTGACCCGCTCCCGCGCCTACAGCAGCCCCCGCCGCCTGAGCACCCAGACGAGCGCCCCGCCGAGGCCGAGCTGGATCGCGAACATCACCCAGAAGCCGTGCGGCCAGCCGGACAGGGGGATGTGCGCGAAGTTCATGCCCCACATTCCGCTCACCACCACGAACGGCACGCTCAGCGTGGCCACGAGCGTCAGGCCCTTGGTGACGACGTTGAGCCGGTTCGAGATCTGCGTCAGGTAGGCCTCCATCGTCGAGCTGACCAGGTCGCGGTAGGTGTCGAGCGACTCGTTGAGCCGGATCACGTGGTCGTAGATGTCGCGGAAGTAGACCTGCACGTCGGGCGCGACCAGCGCGCACGGGCGGTTGGTGAGGAAGTTGAACACCTCGCGCTGCGGCGCGAGGTGGCGCTTGAGCTGCAGCACCAGGCGCTTGACGCTGAAGATGTCGTTGCGCGCGGCGTCGTCGAAGCGCACGAACACGCGCTCCTCGATCGAATCAATGAACTCGTCGAGCTGGTCCACGATCGGGAAGTAGGCGTCCACGGTCGCGTCGAGCACGGCGTGCAGCGTGCGAGCGGGTCCGCGTGCGAGCAGGTCCGGCGAGCGCTGGACGCGCTCCCAGACGGCTTCGACGCCGGGGGCGTGCCGGCCGTGAATGGTGATCAGGTAGTTCGGCCCGAGCACGCAGGCGAGGTTGAAGGTCTCGATGTCGTGCGGATCCTCCGTCTCGCCCACGTAGCGCACCGCCCGCACGACCGCGAACAGATAGCCCGGGAACTCCTCGATCTTGACGCGGCCGTTGGGGCTCTGCGCGTCCTCGATGAGCAGCGGGTGGAGATGGAAGACGTCGGCGAGCAGCGCGAGCTGGCCGGGGCTGCCGTTGTCGAGGTCCAGCCACAGGAAGCCGCCGGGCTCCTGCAGGCGCGCCGGCAGGTCGCGCGCCTCGAGGTCGCGCAGGACGGCGCCGGCCGCGGTTCGCAGCCAGCTGCGCGGGTTCGCCTGGCCCGCGACCTGCGGGGGCCGGGTCTTGCGGATGCGAAACGTGCCGCCTTTGCCGCGGGACATGCGCTGCCTCCTCGCGGGCGCCTTCGCCCGAGCCGCGCAAGCTAGTACGCGCGCGAACCGCCGGGCAAGGGCGGCCGCGCCGGACGCCCGACGCCCGGCGCTCGTCGGTGGGGACTTGCCGCCGGCGGCGCGCGGCCGCGACGGTGCGCGTCGCCCGAAGCGATCGCCGACCCGGCCCACCGAAGAGGAGCGTCTCCCATGCCGCCCGCCGCCCGCAGCGCCCCGCTCGCCGCTCTTGCCGCCCTTGCCGCCTGCGTCGCGCTCCTCGCGCCGGCGCCCGCCCCGGCCATTGACATCACGCTGCCGCCCAGCGGCGACAACCAGTTCTGCTCGGTCACGCAGGGCATCGGGCTCGTGCGCGCGACGGTCGAGTACCACAGCCCCGACGTGCACGCGCCCGACGGTCACGACCGCAAAGGGCACATCTGGGGCGAACTGGTGCCCTACGGCCTGACCGACCTCGGCTACAACGGCTGCACGCAGTGCCCGTGGCGGGGCGGCGCAAACGAGAACACCGTCTTCCGGATCACCCACGACGTGAAGATCGAGGGCCAGCCGCTGCCGGCCGGCGAGTACGGCCTGCACTTCATTCCCGGCAAGGACGAGTGGGTCGTCATCTTCTCGAAGGACGCGAAGGCGTGGGGCAGCTACTGGTACGACCCGGCGAAGGACCAGCTCCGCGTCACGGTGAAGCCGGAGGCCGGCGACTACCACGAGTGGCTGACCTACGGGTTCACGGACCGCGAGCCGGACGGCGCGACGCTATTGCTCGAGTGGGAGGCCCTGCGCGTGCCGATCCGGATTTCGGTGGACGACTGGACGGGGCTTTACGTCGCGAACCTGCGTGACGAGTTCCGCACCCGCGCGGCCTTCGAGTGGAAGGCGTTCAAGGACGCGGCCGACTTCTGCCTCGCGCGCAAGGCCCACCTCGACCAGGGGCTCCTGTGGGCGCAGGAGGCGGTGAGCCGTCCGGGCAACGGGGTGGCGAACTTCCAGACGCTCACGACACTCGCGCAACTGCAGATCGCCAACGGCAGGGCGGCCGAGGGGGCGGCGACCTTCGATCGGGCCATGGCGCTGCCGGGCGTGACGCCGCAGGACGTTCACGGGCTCGCGCGCGGCCTGCAGGGCATGGGCAACGAGGCCGAGGCGAAGCGCCTCTACCTCGCCAACGCGAAGCGCTTTCCGAACCAGTGGCCGGTCAACTTCGGGCTGGCCCGGGCCGCCGCGATCGACGGCGACTTCGCGAAGGCGGCCGCGCTGGCGCGCAGGTCGCTGCCACAGGCGCCCGACGAGCCCAACCGCCGCAACATCGAGAGCATCGCGGCCGGCTGGGAGAAGCAGGCGGCGGCGAAGAAGTAGGGGTCGCCGCCGCGGCGGTCCGGGCGTTCAGGCCGGGCCGCCCGTACCGGGCTCGGCCACCGTCTCGAGCTGGATACGCCGCAGTTCGCCGCCCAGCTTGACGCGCACTCGCAAGATCAGGAACAGCGCGACGGCGAACAGCCCGGCGACGAAGCCGAGCCACAGCCCGACCACGCCCATCTTCGCCGTGAAGCCGAGCGCGAGGCTGACCGGGATGCCGACGAGCCAGAAGCCGAGCAGGTTCGCGACCAGCGCCGCGTGCGTGTCGCCGGCGCCGCGCAGGACGCCGGCGGACACGACCTGCACGCCATCGAACACCTGGAAGAGTCCCGCGACCGGAATGAGCGCGACGGCGATCGCGACCACCTCGGGCACGGACGTGTAGATGCGCGCGAACGGCCCGGGCGCGAATCGGAAAACCACCGCGCACAGCGCCATGAACGACACGCCCAGGATGAGCGCGCTCGCGGCGACGCGGCGCGCGTGCGGAGCGTCGTTGTCGCCGATCGCGTGCCCGACCAGCACGGCGGCCGCGCTGCCGATGCCGGCGGGCACCATGAACGCGAGCGAGGCGAGGTTGATCGCGATCTGATGTCCGCTGAGCGCCTCGGCCCCGAACCAGCCGGCGAAGATCGAGATGGCGGCGAAGCTGCCGAACTCGACCGACACCTGGCCGCCGATCGGCAGCCCGAGCCGCAGCGTGCGCAGGAACGGCCCCGCCGCCAGCGCCTCGCGTCGCAGCGGGCGCAGCACCGGACGCAGCTCGCGCCGGGCCAGCGCCAGCAGCAGCGCCAGGCTCACCCAGCGCCCGATCGTGCTCGACAGCGCCGAACCCGGCGCGCCCATCGCCGGCGAGCCCAGATTGCCGTACACGAACACCAGGTTGAGTGCCGCGTTCACCAGGTTGCCGACCACGATGGTGATCACGATCGCGCGCGTGTGCTTCATCGCCTGCAGGCTCTGGCGCAGCGCCACGTACGGCATGAGCGCGATCATGCTCGGGGCCGACAGCCACACGTAGGCCGTGGCGCGCGGCACGATCTCGGGCGGCTGGCGGAGCAACCGGAAGATCGGCTCGGCCGGCAGGCACAGCAGCGTCATGAGCACGCTGAGCACGGCCGCCAGCGCGAGGCCGCGCTGCACGCCGAGCGCGGCGGCCTCGTGGTCGCGGGCGCCCATGGCCTGCGAGACGATCGGGTCCAGGCCCCAGAGCGTGCCCATGCCGAAGACCGCCAGCCCCATGACGTACAGGTTGCCCATGGCGGCCGCCGCCAGCTCGCGCGCCGAGACGTGGCCGACCATGATCGTGTCCACGACACCCATCAGCATGAGTCCGACCTGCACCGTGACGATCGGGACCGCGAGGCGGACGAGCGCGCGCATGTCGTGGCGGGTGGGAATGAAGGAGCGCATGGGCGGGGAGCAATACCCCGGATCGGGGCCGCGGACCAGCGCAGGCCGCCCGCCGCGTGTTTCGCGCTCCCCGGACGCGGGCCCAGCAGGTAGTCTCGGCGCCTCACCACGCCCCGCGAAAGGACTGCCCCGACCGATGCCCGGCTACTCCGGAACGCCGCTCGTCCAGAAGCTCGGCCTGAAAGCCCCGCTCCGGCTGCTCGTGCTGGGGGCGCCGCGCGGGTACGCGACCTGGCTCGGCGAGCTGCCCGCGGGCGTCACCCTGACCGCCCGTGCGGGCGGCTCCGTCGCCGCGGCGCACGTGTTCGTGACGAAGCGCGCGGCGCTCGCGAAGCGTCTCGCGACCCTGCGCCGGTCGCTCGCCCCGGCGGGATACGTGTGGGTGTCGTGGCCGAAGAAGGCTTCGAAGGTGCCGTCCGAGGTCACCGAGGACGTGATCCGCGCCGTCGCGCTGCCGCTGGGGTTCGTGGACGTCAAGGTCTGCGCGGTGAGCGAGGTGTGGTCGGGGCTCAGGCTGGTGATCCGCGTTTCCGAGCGCGGGTCGTCCGCACGATCCGCCGCGACTGGCGCCCGGCGGCGGCGCGGGGGGGGCCGCTGAACGCGCCACGCCCCGGGGGACCGGAACTCCCGGCGACACCCGGGATGACGCGAACGCTCGCGCTGACGGCGCTCGCGATGGCGGCCTTCGCGGGCAACTCGCTCCTCTGCCGGCAGGCGCTCGCGCACACCTCGATCGATCCGGCCACGTTCACGAGCGTGCGCGTCGTTTCGGGCGCGCTCGTGCTGGCGTTGCTCGCCCGCGCGCGCGGCGGTTCGCCGGCCGCCGCCGGCGGCTGGGGTTCGGCGTTCGCGCTGTTCGCGTACGCCGCAGCCTTCTCGTTCGCATACGTGAGCCTGCCCGCCTCGACGGGCGCGCTGCTGCTGTTCGGCGCCGTGCAGCTCACGATGATCGTGCTGGGTCTTCGCGCCGGGGAACGCCTGCGAGCGCCGCAATGGGCGGGCCTCGCCGCCGCGCTCGCGGGGCTCGTCCTGCTGTTCGCGCCGGGGCTCTCGGCGCCCGCTCCGGGCGGCGCGGCGCTCATGATCGTCGCGGGCGCGGCGTGGGGCGTCTACTCGCTGCGCGGCCGCGCCGCCGGCGCGCCGCTCGTGGTCACGGCGGGAAACTTCCTGCGCGCCGTGCCGTTCGCGCTCGCGACGAGCCTGGTGTTCGCGGGTCGGCGGACGATGGACCCGGCCGGTGTGGCGCTCGCGGCGGTCTCGGGCGCGCTCACCTCGGGAATCGGCTACGCGATATGGTACTCGGCGCTCGCCGGCCTGCGGGCGGCGAGCGCGGCGACGGTGCAGCTCTCGGTGCCGGTGCTCGCCAGCCTCGGCGGCGTCCTGCTGCTCGGCGAGCGCGTGACGCCACGCCTCGCGGTCGCGTCGCTCGCCATCCTCGGCGGGATCGCCCTGGGCATCCTCGAAGGCCGCCGCGCGGCGGGCCCGCCCCCGGTCGTTTCCATCCGAAGGGAGAACGCATGAGCCAGGAACAGTGGACGGCGGTGGACCGCTACCTCGAGGACGCGCTGAAGCTTTCCGACCCCGTGCTGGAGAAGGCCGTCGCGTCGGCGAAGGCGGCGGGGCTGCCCGAGATCGCGGTCTCGCCCGCGCAGGGCAAGCTCCTCGGGTTGCTCGCGCGGGCCCGCGGCGCGAAACGCATTCTCGAGATCGGCACGCTCGGCGGCTACAGCGCGATCTGGCTCGCGCGCGCGCTGCCGCCCGGCGGCCGGCTGGTCACGCTCGAGCGCGAGTCGAGACACGCCGAGGTCGCGCGGGCGAACTTCGCGCTCGCCGGGCTCGCGGGCGCGATCGAGCTGCGCCTCGGTCCCGCGCTCGAGACGCTGCCGGCGCTGGTCGCAGAGGGCGCGGAACCCTTCGACCTGGTGTTCGTGGACGCCGACAAGCCGAGCCTGCCGCAATACTTCGAGTGGTCGCTCAGGCTCGCGTCGCCCGGCGCCGTGCTCGTGTTCGACAACGTCGTCCGCGAAGGCGGCGTGCTCGACACCTCGGGCGCGGACGCGACGGTCGTCGGGGTGCGGCGACTGCACGAAAAGCTCGCGGCCGAGCCGCGCGTGAGCGCGACCGCGATCCAGACCGTCGGTGTCAAGGGCTGGGACGGCTTCACGCTCGCCTGTGTCGGGTCCTGAGCGATCGGGACGCCCGCGCCGCCGGTCGCGGCACGAGCGGAGGGAGGGCGCATGACGGCCGAGCTCGATCACGTCGTGGTGGTCGTGTCCGCGCTCGCCGAAGCGATGTCGCGCTTTCGCGGCGCCGGCTTCACCGTCGTTCCCGGCGGAAGGCACGAGGGGCTGCCGACCGAGAACGCGCTCGTGGTCTTCGCCGACGGCAGCTACCTCGAGCTGCTCGCCACGCTCGATCCGGACTCGCGCCGCTCCCTGCGCGAGCTGCGCGGCCCCGCGGGCGGCGAACGCTGGGAGCGGCATCTGCACGGGTCCTCGGCGCTCGCGCGCCGCTTCCTGCCGTCGCTCGCCGGACCCGACGGCGTGAGCGACTGGGCGCTGCGCGTCGAGCGGCTCGATCGCCTGGCGGCCGAGTCGCGACGCCGCGGCGACGTGATGACCGGGCCGGTCGCGCTCGGCCGCGAGCGGCCCGACGGCGCGCGGCTCGACATGCGCCTGCTGTTTCCCGCCGAGCGCTGGATGCCGTTCCTGATCGAGGACCGCTCGCCGCGTGCGCTCCGCATTCCCGACGATGCCGCCTCGCGCACGCACGCCAACGGCGCGCGCGGCATCGGACGCGTCAGCGCGCTCGCCGGTGACGTCGCCGGCGCGGCGCTCGCGTGCGTGGACCGGATGGACGCGCGGGTCGCATCGCGCGAGGACGGCGCGGCCGAAGTGGCGTTCGGAGCCGTGCGGCTCGAGCTGCTGCCGGGCGGGCCGCCGGGAGCCTGCGGCGCGGCGCTCGCCGGCGTTCGCGCGCTGCCGCCGGAGCTGACGGCGCTCGGGCTCACGCCCGGGGGCTGAAACCCGGCCGCGCGCCGCGCCCCCGCGTGACGCGCGCTGCCCGCCGGGCTATGGTCCGGCTCCGTCCCTCCTGACATCGCTGGATCCTCCGGGGCCCGACCATGAACGTTCGCGCCGTCGTCACCGTCGTCATCGTCATCGCCGCGTTCTTCGCCGGCGCCTACTGGCAAAGGACCATCGCCCCGCCGATGCAGCAGGCGGCGGAACCGTCGCAGCAGGCTCCCGAAGCCATGCCGCAGGAGCCGTCGGCGCCGCAGATCGAGTCGGGCGAGGCGGCGAGCGTGGGCATCGCCTGGGACGTGCCCGCACGCTGGACCCCCGGCGCCGAGTCCGCGATGCGGCTCGCGACCTACGAGGCGCCGGCGCAGGGCGGCGGGGATCCGGGCGAATGCGCCGTCTTCTACTTCGGGCCGGGCCAGGGCGGCGATCCCGAGGCGAACATTGACCGCTGGGTCGGCCAGTTCGAAAGCCACGGCAAGATCTCGCGGGCGATCCGGACCTACGGCGGCCTGAAGGTGAAGCTCGTCGAGGTCGAGGGCGAATATCTCGCGCCGTCGGGCCCGAGGATGGAGTCCACGGGCAGGCTGCCGGGCTGGATGCTGAAGGGCGCGATCGTCGAGGGCCCGAACGGGAACGTGTTCTTCAAGTTCACGGGCCCGCGCAAGGTCCTCGAGGCGTCCGCGAAGGAGTTCGACGGGATGCTCGCGTCGCTGCACCGCTCCTGAGGGCGGCGGCCGCGAGCGCGTGTGCTAACGTGCCGTCCGCTTTCGCCTGACGCGCGCTCGCGCGAGGTTCGGCGCGCCGGCGCCAAGGGCGAAACCGGTCCGTGTCGCGACCGCGGACCGACGGGCAGGCGGGAGGCAACCGGGCATGGCCAGTGGATTCACCGGGGCGCTCGAGCCCGCGCCCGGGCGGGGCGGGAAGCGGATTTCCGGGAGCCGCAAGGCCGCCCGCACCGCCGAGGCGAAGCTCGTCGCAGCCGCCCGCAAGGGCGACCGCAGGGCCCTGAACGAGCTGTTCAAGGCCGCGGCGGCCCCGGCGCTGCGCTTCAGCCGCGTGTTCTGCCGCGACCCGCACGAAGCCGAGGACCTCGCGCAGGACGTCATGGCGACCCTGCTGCGCACGCTGCCCCGATTTCGCGGCGACGCCTCGCTCTCGACCTGGACGTACACCGTCGCACGCCGCGCCTGCGGCCGGCGCAGGCAGCGGCTCGCGCGCGAGCGGCCGCTTGCCGAAGTCTCGCAGGCGCTGGAGGCCGCGCCGCCCGAGGCAGGGCCGCTCCGCTCGCTCGAGCGGCGCCAGCTCGGCGAGGCGCTGGAGCGCGCGATCGCCGCGCTGCCGGCGGCGCAGCGCGACGTGGTCGTGCTGCGCGACGTCGAGGGACTGACCGCGGCCGAGGTCGGGCGCATTCTCGGCATCGGCGAGCGCGCCGTGAAGAGCCGCCTGCACCGGGCGCGCCTCGCGCTGCGCGAGCGGCTCGCGCCGTTCGCGGCCGGCGGCGATGCGCCGCCGCGGAACGAACACTGCCCCGACACCGCGCGGATGCTGAGCCGCTACGTCGAAGGCGAACTGTCGTCCGCGGTCTGCGCGCGCATGGAACGGCACGTCGCCTCTTGCCCGGCGTGCGCGGCAGCGTGCGCGTCGCTGCGCGCGGTGCTCGGCGCGTGTCGCGATTACGGCCGGAAGTCCGTGCCACCCGAGATTCGCCTCGCGGTGCGAACCGCGGTCAAGGACCTGCTCCAGGAGGCTCGACGAAAATGAACGAAGCCGATCCGCGTGCCGTTTCCAGCCGGCGCGATTTCCTGCGGCTCGCCGCCGCCGGGATCGCCTCGGCGCTGCCGGCCGCCGCGCTCGCGCAGGTCCCGGCGCCCGCTCCGGCCGTGCCGCCGCCGCCGGCCGGCGCTCCCGAGCCCCCGTCCGAGGCGGCGAAGGCGCTCGCCTCGATCCTCCAGCAGCGGCTCGGCAGGGATCGCCTCACGGCGGAACAGTGGGAGAGCGTGACCCGCGATCTGGGCGGCGACCTCGCGATCGGCAGGCGGCTCGCCGCGACGAAGCTGGCCAACGGGGACGAACCCGACTTCACGTTCCGGGCGCTGCCGGAGCCGTCGTCGCACGTGGCGCCGCCGGGCGCGCGAAAGGGCTGACGCCATGACCGCCGCCGACCTGATGTTCACGCCCATCCGCACGCTCGGCGACCGGCTGCGCGCCCGCGAGGTCACCTCGGTCGCGCTCACCGAGGCGAGCCTTTCGCGCCTCGAATCGCTGGGCCCGAAGTACAACGCCGTCGTCACGCTCATGAAGGACAGCGCGCTCGCCGAGGCGCGGCGCGCGGACGAGGAGCTGCGCGCGGGCCGGTCGCGCGGGCCGCTGCACGGGATTCCCTACGGCGTGAAGGACCTGCTCGCGACGAAGGGGGTTCCGACGACGTGGGGCGCGGAGCCCTACCGCAACCAGGTGTTCGACCACGACGCGACGGTCGTCACCAAACTGCGCGCGGCGGGCGCGGTGCTGGTCGCCAAGCTGGCGATGGTCGAGCTGGCCGGCGGCATGGGCTACGACCACGCCGACGCTTCGTTCACCGGCCCCGGCCTGACGCCGTGGAACACGGCGTTCTGGAGCGGCGGCTCCTCCAGCGGTCCCGGCGCGGCGGTCGCGGCGGGCCTGGTGCCGTTCGCGATCGGCTCGGAGACCTCGGGCTCGATCCTGACGCCCTCGGCGTTCTGCGGCGTGACCGGACTGCGACCGACCTACGGACTCGTCAGCCGCCACGGCGCGATGGCGCTGTGCTGGACGCTCGACAAGCTCGGCCCGATGGCGCGCGGGGCCGACGACGCGGCGCTGGTCCTGGCCGCGATGTCCGGGCCCGACCCGCTCGATGACAGCTGCACGGGCCGGTCGTTCGCCTGGGGCGGGCCGGCGAGGCACGCGATCCGGTGGAAGGTCGCGGTGCCCGCGGGCTGCACCGAGAAGGTCCAGCCGGCGGTGCGCGAGAACTTCGAGCGTTCGCTGGCCGCGCTGTCCGACTCGTTCATCGTCACGCGCGACGTCGAGTGGCCCGACCTGCCGTGGGGCCCGGCGGTCGGCACGATCGTCGGCTGCGAGGGCGCCTCGGCGTTCCGCGAACTGCTCGAGTCGGGCGGGGTCGCGAAGCTCCGGTGCCCCGCCGACCGGACGGGCGGCTACGCCGGCCTGCTCACGCCGGCGCTCGACTACCTGCACGCGATGCGACTGCGCCGGCCGATGCGCGCGGCGATGGAGCGGCTGTTCGCGACCTACGACGTCGTCGCCACGCCGTGCCGCGCGACCGTCGCCTATCCCGCGGACCGCGGCTTCAGCGAGGCGTACCCCGGGGTGAGCGGCGGCCCGCCGGTCATTCCGGCCGGCAACCTGACGGGCCTGCCCGCGCTCGCGCTGCCGAACGGCTTCGGCGAGAATGGCCTGCCCACGTCGGTCGCGTTCATGGGCCCGGCGTTCTCGGAACGGCGACTCGCGGAGATCGGCGGCCTTTACCAGCAGCGCAGCGACTGGCACCTGAAGCGACCCGCGGGCGTCTGACGCCCGCGCGCACGGACGAACCCCTTCTTAAGGAGAGAGCTCATGAAGCTGGGCCGAATCGCGGTGGTGACGGCAGTGGCGGTGTTCGTCCTGGCGGGCTGCGGCACGGACGTCGCCAAACAGCTCGCGTCGAACGAGCAGTTCCGCACGCAGGTGATGGACGCGATCGTCGCCAACAAGGCGCTGACCGGGCAGGTCCTCGACAAGCTCGTGGCGGTGGACTCCACGCGCTTCGCGGTGGTGGACACGCTGCTCAGGAACGACGAGGTCGCCAAGCAGGTGATCGTGCGCATCGGCAGCAGCAAGCCCGCGCTCGAGATGGTGCTGGGCGTCGCGGTTCAGGACAGCAGCACGCGCGACTACGTGCTGGCGATGCTCAAGGGCATGGAGATGGCGCGGAAGTAGCCCGCGGCGCCCGCGGAGGGAAAAAACGACAGGCCCGCGCGGCCGGACGCCGCGCGGGCCTTGACGCATGTTCGCGGGCGATTCAGGCAACCCGCTTGAGCGCCTCCTGCACGTCGTGTCCGCTGGCCAGTCGCTGCGCCAGGACCAGGCGGCCGAGCATCGGCTTGAGTTCGGCGCGCGTCACCGGAAGCTGGCGGTCGCGCACGCGGGCCTCGAAGCGGTCGAGCAGCGATCCGAGCGCGACCGGCAGCGTCGTGGGGTCGCCGCTCCAGTTCGCCCGCAGGTAGTTCTCGGTCTCGCGCTCCATTTCGCTCGAGACCTCCATGATGTTGCGCAGGTCCGTGCCGAGCACGGCCTTGAGCCCGCCGCGCCTGGCGAGCACGGTGCGCAGTACGAACAGGGCCAGCGCCACGTCGAAGACCACGAAGGCGACGATCACCCAGATCGGCATGCGACCTCCTTTTTCCCGGGGTCAGGCGGCCCGCTTCGCGGGCGAACGGTGGACGGCCGGAGCCGCCGGCGCCTCGGCGCGGGTCAGCACGAGCCGGGCGGTGGAATCGGTGGACGAGGCGAAGGCGACGGAGGCGCCGAGGCGCGCGAGCAGTTCCTCGATGCCGTCGCCGGCGCGCCGTCCGTTGCGCGCGCACCAGGCGGGCACCGCCGCCTCGGGGCCGGGCGCGACGATGCCGGCGACGACGAGCGACGAAAGCCCGAGCGCCGCGGAGGAAAGATGAGCATGCGCGGCGTCGAACGCGGCGCAGCCGGGCGCGCACGAGCGCAGCACCGCCTCGGCGTCGCGTGAGCCCGCGCGCAGCACCGCCCCGGTTCCGTCACCGGCCGGCGCGCGGCCGGCCTCGGCGACGAGCAGCAGCGCCTCGCCGCGCGAGGCGGCGAGGTGCGCGACGCAGGCGTGAAAGAAGCGCCCGGCGGCTCCCGGCTCGGGAGCGGCCACCAGCAGCAGCCCGCTGGCGCCCGCGATCTGCGCGGCGATCACCTCACCGCCCGGCAGGCTCGCGAGCGCCGGTGAGGGGGCGTCGGCGAGGCGCACCCACAGCGCCTCGTGTTCGCCCGCGAGCCGCGCGGTCGCGTAGCGGCGGCCGTCCTCGCCGGCGGTCAGGTGCACGCGGGCGGACTCCTTCGCGCCCGCCGTGACGTCCTGCAGTCGCACGCGAAGCTGCTCGTAGGCGGACGGATCGAGCGGCGCCGCGCCCGCGTCCTGCCAGGCGCCGTTCATGCGCACGCGCGTGCGCCGGCCCGGCCGCAGCAGCAGCACGTCGTCGGGGCCCGCGAGGCGCGCGAGCGGCGAGCCCGGTGCGCCGTCCGACTCGGACGCGCCGGCGCCCGATTCGACCGCGACCGAGTGGAACGCCTCGCGCAGCGCGTCGAGGGCGCTGGCGCGCTGCTTGAGCTTTGCTTCCTCGCCGGCTTCGCCGAGCCCGAGCTCGTCCATGCGCCGGGCCGCCTCGAGCATCAGCGCCTCGGTGCCCTCGGTCACCACGCGCACACCCCTGGCCGGGCGCGCGTGGAACTCGAACGTGCCGGACTTCCAGCTGAACAGGGTGTACGCCGCGCCTTCGCCCTCGTGGTACTCGTCGTCCACCGCGTTCACGATCTGGCCGCGGTCGAAGTAGAGGTAGCCCTTGCGGCCCTCGCGCGTCACGCACAGCTCGCCCGTCGCGCCGTTGAGCAGCAGGAGCTGGCCGAGGTCGAACAGACTCAGCAGCCCCAGCTCGCCGCCGAGCGCGGGCACCGGCGCCATCAGGCCGCCTGCGCGCGCGGCGGGGGCGCCGCGCGCTCGAGCGACGGCAGCAGTTCCTTGCTCGAAAGATGGGGAAGGGCGTCCTGCGCCGACACCGCGCCTTCACGCACCAGGTGCAACACGGCGTCGTCCATGCACTGCATGCCTTCCTTCCTGCCCGTCTGGATGACGCTCTGGAGCTGGAACGTCTTCTTCTCGCGGATCAGCGCCGCCACCGCCGGCGTGCCGATGAGCATTTCCAGCGCCAGCACGCGGCCGGCGCCGTCGGAGCGCCGCAGCAGCCGCTGCGCGAGCACGCCCTTGAGCGACTCCGACAGCATCAGCCGCGCCTGCGCCTGTCGCTCGCCGTCGAACGAATCGAGGATGCGGTCCACCGTCTGCGTCGCGCTCATGGTGTGCAGCGTCGCGAACACGAGCTGGCCCGTCGCGGCCGCGGTCATGGCCAGCGCCATCGTCTCGACGTCGCGCATCTCGCCGACCATGATCACGTCCGGATCCTCGCGCAGCGCGCCGTGCAGCGCCTTGGCGAAGCTCGGCGTGTTGCGGCCGACCTCGCGCTGCGTGATCAGGCACTGCTGGTTCTCGTGCCGGTACTCGATCGGGTCCTCGATGGTCAGGATGTGCTTGCGGCGCGTCCGGTTGATGTGATCAATGAGCGCCGCCAGCGTGCTCGACTTGCCGGTGCCCGGAGGTCCGGTCACGACGACCAGTCCGCGCGGCATCTCGGTGAGCTTCGCGAGCATGGGCGGCAGGCCGAGCTGGTCCAGGGTCAGGATCTGGCTCGGCAACATGCGGAACGCGCCCGCCGGGCCCTTGCTCTGCTCGTAGATGTTGCAGCGCGCCCGCGCCACGCCCGGGACCTCGTACGAGAAGTCCACGTCCTTGTGCTGGTCGTAGCGTGCGCGCGCGGCCGGGTCCATGATCTCGAACAGCAGCATCTCGCTGATTTCGCGCGTCAGCGGCTCGTAGGGAATGGGCGTGATCTCGCCGTTGATCCGCACCATCGGCGGGGAGCCGGTGGTCATGTGCAGGTCGGAGGCGCCCTGTTCCTTGACCAGTTTCAAGATCGCGTCGATGCGAGCCATGCGCCCTCCCGCGCGCGGTCCGCGCGGAGTCGGGGGATCCGGTGTCTGCCGCCGGGGCGGAGACTTTCGTCCCCCGCGTTTTCGGCCCCTTCGCCCCCCGTCTGGAGGGCCAAGTTGGCCTCATTCCGGGCGGCGCGCCTGCCGAAAACCGCCGCGACGGAAGCCCGGAGACCCGACCGCATGTCGCGAAACATCGAGAAGCTGCGCGTGCCGGTGAGCCTGGCGCTGATCGGCTGCGCGCCCCTCGAGGGGCGGCTGTCGCTCGCGCCGAACGCCGAGCTGCACGACGGCCCCGAGACGCTGCTCGAACGCCTGAACGCCCGCACCCGCATGCTGCCGTTCCATCGTGCGGAGGACGACGCGTTCCTGCTCGTGGTGCGCTCGCAGGTCGAATGGCTGGCGGCCGGGCCCGAGGTCGCGCCCCAGCTGGTGCGCACGCTGCACTACCAGCACACGCGCGAGGAGCACGTGCGCGTCCGGCTCGCCGGCGGCGCGACGTTCGACGGCGTGCTGGCGTTCGAGATGCCGCACGAGTTCAACCGCGTCTCCGACTTCCTGAACGGCGACGAGGATTTCTTCCCGCTGCGGACCGCGCGCGGCACGCTGCTCGTGCACAAGGATCGCGTGCTGGACGTGCAGATCCGCGGTCTCGCCGCCGGCCGCCACGCCGCCTGAGCGGCGGCGATCCGCGCGGCAGGTCCACGGCGGTCCCGCGGTTCGCTCCCGCGTCCGGCGTCGCGCGCCGCGGTCCGAGCCCGCGGAGCCGTGGCGCCTGCCGGCCCCGGGAGGCACGCGGTTGATTCCGGGCCGGCCCGGCGGCTAGCATTCCCGCCGCTCCGGGTCCTCAGCCTTCCAGACAAAGGGGTTTCGTCCATGCACACTCTCCAGCCCGCGCGCCTCAAGCCGGGCGTGACCGCCGCGTCGCTGCCCGCGGCGGCGGCCACCGGCGACGCCTACGCGGGTGCCGGCAGGGTGCGCGGCCGCGCGCTGATCTTCTGGGACCCGAGGACGCCGGGGAAGAAGCTCGACGCCATCGACACCGACCAGATCACGCCCGCCGCCGACTGCGTGAGCGAATCGCTCGAGACGCTCGACGAGCGCTGGAAGGCGGGCTCGTTCCGCTACCTGATGCCGGACTTTCGCGCCCGCGTGCACGCCGGCGAGACGTTCGTCATCGCGGGTGACCGCTTCGCAATCGGCTCCTCGCGCGAGATGAGCCCCGCCGGGCTCAAGGGCGTCGCCGAGGAGGAGGGACACGAACTGGTCGTCGTCTGCGGCAACAACATGGGCGACATCTTCCGGCGCAACGCGTTCAACCTCGGGCTGCACGTCGTGCAGGCGCCGCAGGCCGTCGCCGACGCTCGGGACGGCGACGAGTTCGAGTTCGACCCCGACACGCGCGCGCTGCGCAACCTGACGCAGGGCCGCGACTATTCGCCGGTGCCGCTGAGCCCCAAGGAGGACGAGATCCGCCGCTCGGGCGGCATCTTCGCCGTCGGCCGCCGCGAGTTCCGGCGCAGCGTCGAGACGAAACCCGAAATCGTCTGGCCCGACGCGGCCACGGCTCGCGGGCTCACGACCAGCGAGCAGATCCTGTGGGCGCACCGCGTGGACAAGGACGCGGTCGTCAGGGCCGGGCAGACGATCCGCGTCTACGCCGACCTGCTCCCGGCCTCCGACGGCACCGCGCCGTTCGCCATCCACACCTTCAACCAGATCACGGGCGGCGGGGCCATCTGGCCGCGACAGCTCGCGATCGCGAACGACCATTTCGTCTTCACGGGCGTCGAGGCCGACGACAAGCAGACGTCCATCGGCCGCGCGTTCGCGGCGAAGCACGGCGTCGAAAAACCCTACTACGCGACGCCCGGCGACGGCATCTTTCACTTCTACTTTCCCGAACAAGGCCTCGTCTATCCCGGCATGATGATCCCCGGCGCCGACTCGCATTCGCGCGCCTACGGCGCGTACGGTGCGATCGGCATCGGCGTCGGCTCGACGACGCTCGGATTCGGCTGGAGCACCGGCGCCATCTACACGACGGTCGCGAAACCGCGCCGCGTCACGTTCCGCGGGAAGCTCAACCCGTGGGTGAGCGGCAAGGATCTCGTGCTCGAGCTGCTGCGCCGCTGGGGCGCGAAGCAGTCGCAGGGCATGAGCGTGGAGTTCGTGGACGAGCGCCGGCAGCTCCCGATCGCGTTCCGCAACACCATCTGCAACATGATGGCCGAGGCCGAGAGCTGGAACGGCATCTTCGCGCCCGACGAGATCACCTACGCGTGGTTCGCGGCGAAAGGCATGAAGGACCTGCCGTACCCCGCGCTCGCCCCCGGCGCCGACGTCGCGTGGGAGCTGGACGAGACGCTCGACATGAGCGAGGTGCGCCCGATGATCGCCAAGCCCTTCAGCCCCGGGAACGCGTTCCCGGCCGAGGAGGTCGCGAAGGAGCGGATCACCTTCGACAAGGCGATGATCGGCTCGTGCACGAACGGCGGCTACGACGACCTGCTCTCGGCGGCGCTCGTGCTGCGCGCCGCGCGCGCGAAGGGCGCGCAGAAGGCCGCGACCGAGTTCGTGATCTTCCCCGGCTCGGGCGGGGTCAAGAAGCGCATCGAGACGCCCGACCCGCGCCTGGGCGGCGAGTCCATCGCCGAAGTGTTCCGCTCGCTCGGCGGGCAGATCCGCGAGTCGTGGTGCGGCCCGTGCTTCGGCCAGGGGCCGGACGCGCTGGCGAAGGGCCAGCGCGCGATCACGAGCTTCAACCGCAACTGGACGAACCGCATGGGCCTGGGCGGCGAGGGCTACCTCGCCTCGCCCGGCGTCGTCGCCGCGAGCGCGCTGCTCGGCTACATGGCTCCCCCGGCCGAACTCGGCCTCGAGTGGCAGGCGGAGGCGTTCGAGGTCTGACGCGCGCGGCGGGCGCGTGCGCTGCCGCAACCACCAGCAGCCCAGCATCGCGGCGCTGCTCCACCAGGTTCACCGCTACCTGGGAGAACGCCGCGACACCCGCCGCCGCATCCTGCTCGTGGCCTGATGCCGAATCAGGCGAAGTCATCTAGTGTCCCGGCGTCTGCCGACTCCGCCGGACACTTCCCGAACCTCCGGAGACCCTCCATGCGTTCCCTCGTCGCGCTGTTCCTGATCGCGGGTACGGCCCTCTTCGCGCCCGTCGCGACCGCCGCCGACGCGCCCTCGGTCGCGCAGTTCCTCAAGGTCCGCACGCCCGGCACGCCGGTGCTGTTGCCGGATGGCTCGCTGCTCCTTCGCGACTGGCCGGACGGCGTCTGGCAGCTCTACCGCGTGACGCCGAAGGCACCGGGGCCGAACGCCTCGTACGCGCCGGGCGAGGTCGTGCGCACGCAGCTCACGAACTTCCCCGACGGCGTTTCGAGCTTCTCTCTCTCGCCCGACGGCAAACGCTGCGTGATCGCCCATGCGCGCGGCGGCGACGAGAACACGCAGCTCTCGCTAATTGATCCGACGGCGCCAGGGATCGCGCCGCTCACTCCGGTGCTCGCGAACCCCCGTGTGCAGGCGTCCATCAACGCCTGGTTGCGCGACGGCTCGGGCTTCTTCTATTCGGCGAACGACGAGAGCCCGAACGACTTCTACCTCTACCGGTACGACTTCGCGACCGGAAAGGCGCGCCGGATTCTCGGCGAGCCCGGAAGCTGGCGTATCGCGGGCGTGACCGACGACGGCTCGCGCGTGCTGCTCTCGAACCGCCTGTCGGCCTCCGACGCGCATGTGTGGGAGATGGACCTCGCGACCGGCAAGCGCACCGAACTGACCATCGCACCCGCGGGCGGCACGGCATCGTGCAGCGCCGAGGGATACCTGCCCGGCGAGAAGTCGGTGCTGCTTTCCTCGGACCTGAACGGCGGCAAGCAGCGCCTGTACGTGCGGGATCTCAAGAGCGGCAGGATCACCGACGCGATCCCGTCGCTCGCGGGCTTCGAGCTGGATGGCGCCGGGCTCAACGACCGCCGCGACATGCTCCTCGTCGTCACCAACGAGGACGGCTACGCGGTGCCGCACTTCTACACCGTGCCGGGCTTCAAGCCGATGGCGGCGCCGCCCATGGAAAAGGGCGTCGTTGGCGGCTCGGAGTTCCGCGGCTCGACGCTCGTCTGGTCGCTCTCGAACGCGCGCAACGCCGGACAGGCATACGCCACCACGTTCACGCCGGGCGGCGCACCGGTGACGAAGCAACTGACCTGGACCGACGACGCCGGCGTGGACCTCTCGCGCTTCCGCCTGCCCGAACTGGTGCGCTACCCGGCCTTCGACGGCCGGCCGATCCCGGCGTTCCTGTACCTGCCCGAGGGCCACCAGGCGGGTCACCCGATTCCGTTCGTCGTCTACTACCACGGCGGCCCGGAGGGCCAGAACCGCCCGGGCTTCAGCGCCGCGCTCCAGTACTTCGTCTCCCGCGGCTACGGCCTGCTGATGCCCAACGTGAGGGGCAGCACGGGCTACGGCCGCGAGTACCAGATGCTCGACAACTACAAGGGCCGCTGGGACAGCGTGCGCGATGGCGTGGACGCCGCCGAGTGGCTGGTGAAGCAGGGCTACGCGCGGCCCGGCGCGATCGCGACCTACGGCGGCTCGTACGGCGGCTTCATGTCGGTCGCATGCATCGTCGAGGATCAGGACCGCGTGGATCGCGGCGCGCGCAAGGAACGGCTGTTCGGCGCCGCGATTGACGTCGTCGGCATCGTCAACATGCAGACCTTCCTCGAGAAGACCAGTGGCTACCGGCGCAAGCTGCGCGAGGCGGAATACGGCCCGCTCACCGACCCCGAGTTCCTGAAGAGCATCTCGTCCATTCACAAGGTGGACAAGATGAACGTGCCGTTCTTCATCGCCCACGGCTTCAACGATCCACGCGTTCCGGTGGAGGAGGCGATGCAACTGGCGATCGCCCTCAAGGACCGCCGGCAGTCGCCGCGCGTGTTCATCGCGCCCGACGAGGGCCACGGCTTCCAGAAGCTCGACAACCGCATCTACTTCTACGAGCGGGCGGTGCAGTTCCTCGACGAGACGATCGGGACGGCGGCGAAGCAGGCCGCGACTGCGCCGTAGGCGCGGGTCGTCCGGGGGCGATCGGGAGGTTCCCCTTCCAGAGTCGCGACTTCCGTCGGAGGGCGCAGCCGCGTGGGCGCCGGCCGACCCGGGGCCGACTTCGCTGCCGCCCGCGACCCTACTTCGCCGATCTGCGGGGCGCCACGCCCGGCACGCTGTTCGTGATGGCAAGGCCCGACAGCCAGTCCACGACGGAGAGGACGGCATGCCTGCCGTCGGGCGAGAAGCCGAACGATTCAATCGCGTCGGACGAGCCGGCGAAGAGGGTGTCCGCCTGGCCGCCTTCGCCGCGCCAGGCCGACAGCGGTCGCCGCAGCAGGACCGGGTGGCCGTCGTCGCGCACTTCCAGGTAGACGAGGGCCTGACTGTCCGGCGTCCAGCGCGACCGGCCCACCTGCACCGTGCCGGGCGTGCCCCGAAGCGGCACGGTCGAGGGCAGGACTCTGCCCGATTCGAGGTCCACCACCGTGAGGTTCGCCTCGAGCGTGCCCACGGCGAGGATCACCGACGCGTAGCGGCCATCGGGCGAGAGGTCGGGGATCAGCGTGATGCCGCGCAGGAGCAGCTCGGCGTTGCCGCCGTCCGTTCCGACCCGCCACAGTCCGGACTTCGCGACGTTGGACGAGCTGTAGATGATCCATCGCCCGTCGGGCGACACCCCCGGGTTCTCGGCGTCGAGGCTGTCACGCGAGACCTGCCGCGGCGAGGAGCCGTCGCGGCGCGCGCTCCACACCTCGAACGCGCCGCTTCGATTCGAGCTCCAGAAGATGGATTCGCCGTCGCGTGTGACGACGGGATCCCAGTCGTCGGCCGGATCGTCGGTCACGCGATGCATCTCTCCGCGCGCGAGCGAGAGCTCCCAAAGGTCCAGCGTGCCGCCGCGATTCGAGGAGAACACGACCGACCGTCCGTCGGGTGCGTACACAGGCTGCCGGTCCATGGCCATCCCTGCCGTGAGCCAGCGGCCGTTTTCGCCGCCCCGGGAACTCAGGGCCACCTCGCGCAGATTCTGCCGGACGAGCAGACTCGACAACACGAGCCGACCATCGGGCAGCAGGTCGAGCATCGTGGGGTATTCGTTGAGCCACCCGAGCAGCTGGAAGCGGCCCGAGCGAACGTCGAAACGGAACAGTCGCGCCGCCGCGCCGCGTGTGACGGCGAGGGTGCCCTCGCCCTCGGCCACGATGATGCCGTGGCCCGAGCCGTCCCAGGCCGGACTCGAGAACACTCCGCCGTTGGGCGAGGCGAACCGGCGGACCGTGCCCTTCCCGACGTCCACGATCGCGAGGGTGCCCGGATTGTTCTGACTGCCCGAGAGAATCAATGCGATGGATCGGCCATCCGGCGACCAGCGCGGATTGGCCAGGATCACGGAGCCGACGGACCAGAGTTCCCGGCGCGCCGTGCCGTCGGAGCGCGCGAGCATGAGTTGGGCGCGAGCGCCGCTGCTGTCCGACGTCCCGGCGAGGAACGCGATCCGATCCCCGTCGGGTGCGATGTCGGCGTCATCCGCGTCCTCGATCACGAGCCGGGGCGAACCGCCGAGGACCGGTACGCGCCAGAGCGAGTGGCGGGCACGCTCGAGCCGCGTGTACAGGACGCTTCCGCCGTCGGGCGTGAAGCGTGGATAGTGATCGGCCCCGGTGGTGAGGCGGACCTCGCTGCGCGAGGTCATGTCGGTGATCCAGATGCCCATGCCGCCCGGACGCACCGAGCTGAACGCGACGAACCGGCCGTCGGGAGCCACCCCCGGTTCGATGTCCCGCGTGCCCTGCGAGAGCGTCGAGACGCGAACCGTGCTCACATTCGCGCGTGGCGCCGTCAGCCGGCCGATCGCGTAGCCGGCCGCGGCCAGCGCGAGCGCAGCGGCGACCGCGATCCACGCGGGCGTGCGGGGCGGCCCCACGGTCGCGCCTGCCGCGCTCCCGGCCGCCGCGGCCGGGCTCCCGCCCGCCACCAGGTCGAGCGCGAACGCGAGGTCGCGCGCCGACTGGAAGCGCGCGCGCGGGTCCTTCTCGAGACAGCGCGAGACGACGCGCGCCACGTGCGAGGGCACGCCCGGGGGCAGCGGCGGCGGCTCGTCGTGCAGGATCGCGTGCAGCGTCTCGACCGACGAGCCGCGCGAGAACGGACGGCCGCCCGAGAGCATCTCGTGCAGCATCGTGCCGAGCGCGAACACGTCCGAGCGCGCGTCGGCCACCTCGCCCCGCACCTGCTCGGGCGCCATGTAACCGACCGTGCCGATCACCATGCCGGCCGAGGTGGGCTGTGCCGTGAGCGTCGCTTCGTCGAGCGACCGCTCGACGCGAGCCAGGCCGAAGTCCAGCACCTGCGGGCGGCCCTCGTCGGCGATCGCGACGTTCTCGGGCTTGAGGTCCCTGTGAACGATGCCCTTCTCGTGCGCGGCCGCGAGTCCGGCGGCGACGCCCGAGGCGAGCCGCAGCGCCTCGCGCAGCGGCACGGGACCGCGGGCGAGGCGGTCGCGCAACGAGCCGCCCGGGACGAGTTCCTGCACGACGTAGGTGACCGTCCCTTCGGTCCCGATGTCGAAGACCGTGACGATGTTCGGATGCTGGAGCGAGCCGGCGGCGCGCGCCTCGCGCGTGAAGCGGCGCATGCGCTCTTCGTCCCGCGCGAATTCCGCGGGCAGCACCTTGATCGCCACGTCGCGGCCCAGCCGCGGATCGCGGGCGCGATAGACCTCGCCCATGCCGCCGGCCCCGAGCGGGGCGACGATCTCGTAGGGGCCGAGCCGGGTGCCGGGAGAGAGGGTCACGAGTCGCGCAGGATAGCGGGGCGGCCGGGGCGAATGCTACGGATTCCGGGGTCGCGGCCGCACGCCGCCGACCTTCTCTCGTCCGGGCCCGATCGGCTCCGGAATAGCCGTCGCGCCGCGGGCGTAATCGGACTACAGTCGCCCGTGCCGGGCGGAACCGGAGGCGTCATGAACCGACCCCGCGTCACGCTGTACGAGTTCGTCCCCTACGGGGCGCCCGAGCTTCTCGAAGTGCGCGACACCCACCTCATCCGCGCACTGGCGACCGCCAGCACGGGGCTCGTCATCCTGTTCGCGCTCCTGCTCGCGGCGAGCGCATGGCTCGCGCGCCATGCGGGGGAACGATTCCTCCCGGACCCGGTCGTGGTCACGCTCGAGCCGCCGCCCACGCTGGAGCCCGTTGCGCCATTGCCGACGCCGCCGACGGCGCCGCGCATATCGCCGGCGGGCGCCGCGCATCCCGTTCCGGTGCCGGACGCGACGGCGCCGCCCGAAGCGCCCATCGCATCGCAGGACGAGCTTCGGCGATCGGATGCGGGTGCGGCGACTCCGTCGGATGGCGGCGTCGCGACGCCGGCTCCACCCGCCGACGAAGCGGTGCCCGGGCTGCGGGACTTCGTCCTCTACGACGAGCCACCCGCGGTCGTCACGCAGGTGAAGCCCGAGTATCCCGAGATCGCGCTGGAGGCCGGAGTGGACGGCACCGTGCGGCTCCGGGTGCTGGTCGGCAGGGACGGCCGCGTGAAGGACGTGCACGTGGACCGCTCGGTCGCTCTGCTCGACGAGGCGGCGGTGGCGGCCGCGCGCCAGTGGGTGTTCACGCCGGCGCTCTCCAACGGGCACCCGGTCATGGTGTGGGTGGCGGTGCCCATCCGCTTCTCGCTGCGGTGAAGGTCACCCTGTTCGGCATCAAGCTGGTCCATTCGATCGCGTTCTGGATCCTGAGCGCGTGCACGGTGTACGCGCTTTACAGCGGGCTCACGGGCCGCGTCACGCCGTGGACCTGGGTGGCCGTGACGGCGCTCCTGATCGAGAGCCTCGTGCTGTGGCGCTCGGGTTGGCGCTGTCCGCTCACCGTGCTCGCCGAGCGCCGCGGCGCGCTCAAGGGCTCGGTCACGGACCTGTTCCTGCCGAAGTGGGCGGCCGACCGCATCTTTCCCGTGTGCGGCACCCTGTACGTCGTGGCCGTCGCGCTCCTCCTGTGGCGGGTGCTCGGGTAGACTGCCGCCCCGCGCTTCAAGGAGAGAGACTCGATGGACGACTTCACGCGGCGCGCCGCCGCGGCTTCGGATCGCCCCGGGCTGGCCCGTCTGCTCGCCGCGCACCTGCGTGAGCTGGCCGCGCCCGCATGGCTCGAGGTGTGGATGCGCCGCGCCGACGGCGCGTTCGTCCCCGCGGCCGAGCCGGGCTCGCACGCGGCGGTGCTGGATCTCGACGCGGACGCGGCGGCCAGCGAGCGATTGTGGAGCGGCGCGCTGTGGGACGGTGACGAACTCGCGCCGCTCGGCGCGCGCCTGGGCCTGCGCGAGGCGCCCGCGGCGCTCGTGCCCATCCTCGACCGCCACGACCATCCGGTGGGACTGCTCGCGCTCGGCGCCGTCGGCGCGGGCGCCGTGGACGCGCCGTTGCGGGCGCGCCTGCTGGCGGCGGCGGCGCACGCCGGGGTCGCCTTCGAGGTGATTCGCCTCGCCGAACGGCTTGCCGAACGCATGGACTTCTCGCGGCGCGTGGACCACGAGCTGCGGATCGCGCGCGACGTGCAGGCGGAGCTGTTCCCCAAGGCGCCGCCCGCGCTCGCGAACGCCGCGCTGGCCGCGCACTGCGCCCAGGCCCGCAGCGTGGGCGGCGACTGGTACGACTACCTCGCGCTCGGGGCCGGGCAGGTCGGGCTGGCGCTCGCCGACGTCTCGGGCAAGGGCGTGCATGCCGCGCTGCGAATGGCGAACCTGCAGGCGCACCTGCGCAGCCAGACGGGCAGCACGCCGCAGGATCCGCTGCGCGCGTTGCGGCAGGTGAACCGGCTGCTGCGCGAGTCCACGAAACCCGGCCAGTTCGCGACCCTGTTCTTCGGCGTGTGGTCGGACGCGCCGCGCCGGCTCAGCTACATCAACTGCGGCCACAACCCGCCACTCGTGCTGCGAGCCGGCGGAGAGGCGGAGTGGCTGGGTGCGACCGCGACCGTGCTCGGAGCGTTCGAGGACTGGGATTGCCAGCTCGGCCGCGCGACGCTTGGCCCCGGCGACGTGCTGCTCGCCTACAGCGACGGCGTCACCGAGGCCGAGGGCGACGACGACCTGTTCGGCGTGGACCGGCTGCTCGACGCGGTGCGGGCGCGGCGGGCCGACGGCCCGCGCGCGATCGTGGACGAAGTCCTCGCCCGCGTGCAGGCCTTCGAGGACGGCCCCCCGACCGACGACCTCACCGTGCTGGCGATGACGGTGCGGTAGGTCGCGGGGCGGATTCCAGGCCGGCACGAGCACCCGCCGTCATCGCCCCGAGGCGGCGTCCGGACCCCGGGCGCGGAGTCGGGAGCGAGCCTCCCGCGCGGGGTCGCGGGCTTCATCGCTTGCGACCGCTGGATGCCGCAAGCTCGCGTGCCGATAACCGCCCCATGCATTCGCGCCCTCGCGTTCCGCGGTGGTCCGTCGTCCTCCTCTGCGCCGTTTGCGCGTGCTCGATTCACGTACGCGCCTCGCTGGCCGCACCGCCACGCGGACCCGGCCTGGTCGGGCGCATCCTCGCCACGAGCAGGCCGGAGAGCACCGCAGTCCTCGTCGTCGCCGATCGCGCGCTCCTCGACGACCTGCGCGCCCTGTCCACGCGAGGCGTCGTCGTCATGCCGGTCGCACTGCCGAACGCGAACCCGACACCTGCGCAGATCGGTCAGCTGTACCGCGATGTGCTGGCGGCGACGACGAACTTTCCGGAGGTGTGGGTCGTGAGCAGTCACGCGGACTCGCGTGCGTCACGGCGCGCCGGCGCGGTCGCCGAAATGGCGTCACGGTTCTCCCGAAAACGAGTCCTGCGCGACAGTGTCCAGACGCCTCGAGGCGCTCTGATGTTCACGCGCTGGGTGGATATTCCAGGTGGCGTGGCCCAGCGGGCCGAGACGCGTCGGGCGCTCGCCCAGGCCGACAGCATCATGGCGCACGGCGTGCCCGGGCCGATCCCGATCTCCACGCCGTTCACCCGGGACGAACTCGCCGTCAACCCCGACACCCTGGACTACTACATGGCGCACCTGGCCGACACGTCGTTCTACTCGATCGGCGGCTGCTCCGACGTCGAGATCGTGGTGTGGAGCGCGAGCGAGAAGCTCGGGCAGATGGGACCGGGCGTCGTGCCGGCGCTGATCCGGCGCGTGGACGACCCGGACCCATTCGTTCGCGAGAGGGTTCAGGACGCGCTCAGTCTGGTCACGCAGGACGAGCGAATCCTGGCGAGGACCAGGGGCGAGTATCTGAAGTACTACGACCAGCCCGAACGCGACCCGCGCGACATCATCGAAGCCTGGTGGCGAAAGTTCGCGCACTTCTGGGCGCACTAGGCGGCAATCCGCGCGAAGCACCCGGCGCACGAAGGCCCGCGCCGCTCCACCGGCGCGGGCCTTCTCCTGCGGCGGCCGCCCGGGGTCGAGCGGCCGCCCGGGGACGAGCGGCCGCCTGGCCCCGGGGGGCGCTCCCGATCAGCGCGTGACGGCCACCCTGTGAACGCGCGCCACACCCGCCGCCTCGAAGCGCGCGAAGTAGAGCCCCGCGCGCACCGCCCGGCCGCCCTCGTCGCGCAGGTCCCAAGCCTCGGCGTGCTCGCCCGCCTCGCGCGGTCCGGCGGCCAGCACCCGCACCTGCCGGCCCGCCGCGTCGTAGATCGCCAGCTTCACCGCCCCCGCAGCCGGCAGCGTGTAGCGCAGCACCGTCCGCGCGTTCGCCGGATTGGGGGAGGGCGGCGCGAACGCCAGCGCCGCCGCGCCGGAGCCGTCCACCGCCAGCGTCCCCGACGGCGACAGCGTCGCCACCGGCGACTCGTTGCCGTGCACGTCCACCGCCGTGAGCTTGTACCAGCGCCCCGCCGCGCCCGCGTCGGCGTAGCCGGTGTCGGCGAGCGCAGCCACCAGACTCGCCCCGTCCGGCACGAACGCCGCGCTGGTTCCCCGATAGAGCCGGTAGCCCGCCAGGTCCGCTTCGGCGTTCGGCCGCCAGTGCAGGTTCGTCGCGCCGCCCGCGTACTCGCCCGTGAACGGCGCCGGCGCCACCGGCGCCAGGTTGTCCACCGAGTAGCCCGACATCGGCAGCGACGGCCACCACATCGTGATCGCCGAGTTGCGCGCCACCACCATGAACGCGGTCCCGGGGTTCGAGCCCGCGATCGAATCGCCCAGGGTGGCCGCGACGTAGCTGTAGCCGGCCAGGTAGTGCCGCGGCGTGATTTCGGTGAGGTACTCCCAGTAGTAGGTGGTCCCGTTCATGGGCAGCGCGACGAGATCCCCCGGCTCGGGCGGCGCGGACCCGCTCGTCAGCGCGCGCACGCGGAGACCGCGCGCCGCGGCCTGCGCCGCGAACGAGGTCGGCACCGAGCGCAGCACGTCGTAGGCGTCCAACTCGGGGTTGGACGCGAGGTCGAGCCAGCTCGCGTTCCACGACACCTTCACCTGGCCGCCCTGGTCGTTCGCGACATCCCCGACGGCGACCATCTCCGGCTCCGGCGTGCCCAGGTAGCCGTGGCGGCCGATGCGCTGCGCGTAGATGTCGTAGTTCGTGCCACCTCGCTTGTCTTGCCAGGTGACGATCGCGCCGCCGGCGCCGTCCGCGACGATCTTCGGGGAGTACTGGTCGTTCGTCGTGGTGCACACCGCCTGCCCGTCCCCCGGCCACGCCGGATCCGCCACGCCCGAGCCCAGCACGTGCTGCGCGTAGATGTCGGAGTTGCCGCCGCGGGAGTCGTACCAGGTGACGATCGCGCCGCCGGCGCCGTCCGAGGCGATCATCGGGGAGGCCTGGTCGGAGGTCGCGGTGCACAGCGCGCGGCCGTCGGCCGGCCACGCCGGGTCCACCGCGCCCGAGGCCAGCACGTGCTGCGCGTAGATGTCGTAGTTGCCGCTGCGCAAGTCATACCAGGTGACGATCGCGCCGCTGGCGCCGTCCGAGGCGATCATCGGGGAGGCCTGATCGGAGGCCGCGGTGCACAGCGCCCGGCCGTTCGCCGGCCACGCTGGATCCACCGCGCCCGAGGCCAGCACGTGCTGCGCGTAGATGTCGTTGTTGCCGCTGCGCAAGTCATACCAGGTGACGATCGCGCCGCCGGCGCCGTCCACGACGATCTGCGGGTAGTACTGGTCGTCCGCCGCGGCGCACAGCGCCCGGCCGTCGGCCGGCCACGCTGGATCCACCGCACCCGAGGCCAGCACGTGCTGCGCGTAGATGTCGGAGTTCGTGCCGCTGCGGTAGTCGTACCAGGTGACGATCGCGCCGCCGGCGCCGTCCGCGACGATCGTCGGGGAGGACTGGCTGGAGGCCGCGGTGCACAGCGCGCGGCCGTTCGCTGGCCACGCCGGATCCACCGCACCCGACGCCAGCACGTGCTGCGCGTAGATGTCGTTGTTGCCGCTGCGCAAGTCGTACCAGGTGACGATCGCGCCGCCGGCGCCGTCCGAGGCGATCGTCGGGGAGGCCTGGTTGGAGGCCGCGGTGCACAGCGCCCGGCCGTTCGCCGGCCACGCCGGATCCACCGCGCCCGAGGCCAGCACGTGCTGCGCGTAGATGTCGGAGTTCGTGCCGCTGCGGAAGTCCTGCCAGGTGACGATCGCGCCGCCGGCGCCGTCCGAGGCGATCGTCGGGTAGGACTGCTCGTTCGCCGCGGTGGACAACGGAAGGTTCGTGAACGGGCTGTTCGGCCAGGCGGCCTGCGCGGGGGGCGCACTCGAGGCGAACAGCAGGCAGACGGCTGCGGAAGCGAGGATGCGCATGGGCTCCTCCCGGAGAGGGATCGGGTGGAATGACCTGGCGCGCCGCTCTGGCGCCCATGGAAACATGGGGCGGCCCGCCCCCTGTGCGCACAAGCATCTCCTCGCCGCGCAGCCCACGGCAAGCGGCAATCCGCGCGAAGCACCCGGCGCACGCAGGCCCGCGCCGCTCCGCCGGCGCGGGCCTTCTCCTGCGGCGGCCGCCCGGGGACGAGCGCTCGCCCGTGCCCCGGATCCCTCCCGATCAGCGCGCGACGGCCACCCTGCGCACGCGCGCGACGCCCGCCGCCTCGAAGCGCGCGAAGTAGAGCCCCGCGCGGACCGCCCGTCCGCCCTCGTCGCGCAGATCCCACGCCTCGGCGTGCTCGCCTGCCTCGCGCACCCCCGCCGCCAGCACCCGCACCTGCCGGCCCGCCGCGTCGTAGATCGCCAGCTTCACCGCCCCCGCACCCGGCAGCGTGTAGCGCAGCACCGTCCGCGCGTTTGCCGGGTTGGGCGAGGGCGGCGCGAATGCCAGCGTCGCCGCGCCGGAGCCGTCCACCGCCAGCGTTCCCGACGGCGACAGCGTCGCCACCGGCGACTCGTTGCCGTGCACGTCCACCGCGGTCAGCTTGTAGATGTAGGGCTGCCCCGCCACGTCCGTGTAGCCCGTGTCGGCCAGCGCCGACACCAGGTTCGCGGGGCCCGGCACGAACCCCGGCACGGTGCCCCGGTAGAGCCGGTAGCCGGCGAGGTCCGCCTCGGCGTTGCGGCCCCAGTGGAGCGTCGCGCTGCCCGCCGCGTACTCGCCCGTGAACGGCGCCGGCGCGGCCGGCGCCAGGTTGTCCACCGAGTAGCCCGACATCGGCTGCGAGGTCCAGAACGAGTAGCCGTCGCTGGCGAGCGCCAGGACCAGCGCCTGCGTCACCGGGATGCCCGCCGCGACCGAGTCGCCGGTGGTGGGCAGTTCGTAGCTGTAGCCGGCGAACCGGCGCGCGGGCTGGGTCGCGACGTACTCCCAGTAGATCGTCTGCGTGCCGTTGGCGGTGGCGAGCAGCGCCCCGTCCCGCGCGAGCGGCGCGAGCGCGTCCGGCCGCAGCAGCCGGGCCCCGCCGCGCAGGCGCGCCTGCGCCGCGCCGGGCGGGATCGAGCGCCAGACCTCGTACTGGTAGATCCCGTTGAACGGCGCGGCATCGAGGTAGCTCGCCGCCCACGAGAGCTTGAGGCGCCCGCCGTTGTCGTAGGGCACGTCGCGCAGGCTCGCGATCGTGGGTTCGGGGTTGCCGAGCCGGCCGAACCCCTCGACGCGCTGCGCGTAGATGTCGGAGCCCGTACCGCTGCGGTAGTCAGTCCAGGCGACGATCGCGCCGCCTGAGCCATCCGGGGCGATTATCGGGTAGTTCTGGGTGTTCGCCGCGGTGCACAACCCCCGGCCGTCCGTGGGCCACGCCCCATCCACCGCACCCGAGGTCAGCACGTGCTGAGCGTAGATGTCGTAGTTGCCGCTGCGGTAGTCGACCCAGGTGACGATCGCGCCGCCGGCGCCGTCCGCGACGATCGTCGGGGAGTACTGGTTGTTCGCCGCAGTGCACAGCGCCCGGCCGTCCGCCGGCCACGCCGGCTCCACCGCGCCCGAGGCCAGCACGTGCTGCGCGTAGATGGCGAAGTTCGTGCCGCTGCGGTAGTCCTGCCAGGTGACGATCGCGCCGCCGGCGCCGTCCGCGACGATCTGCTGGTAGAACTGGTCGTTCGCCGCGGTGCACAGAGCGCGGCCGTCCGTGGGCCACGCCCCATCCACCGCGCCCGAGGCCAGCACGTGCTGCGCGTAGATGTCGAAGTTCGTGCCGCTGCGGAGGTCGTACCAGGTGACGATCGCGCCGCCGGCGCCATCAGGAACGATCATCGGGGAGTTCTGGTCGCCCGCCGCGGTGCACAGCGCGTTGCCGCCCGTGGGCCACGCCGGATCCACCGCACCCGACGCCAGCAGGTGCTGGGCATAGATGTCGCTGACCGTGCCGCTTCGGTAGTCCTCCCAGGTGACGATCACGCCACCAGAGCCATCCGGGACGATCATCGGGTCAGTCTGGTTGTTCGCCATGGTGATCAGCGCGCGGCCGTCGGCCGGCCACGCCGGATCCACCGCACCCGAGGCCAGCACATGCTGCACGTAGATGTTGTAAAACCCGCCGTTGCGGATGTCCTGCCAGGTGACGATCGCGCCACCAGAGCCATCCGGCGCGATCATTGGGTAGATCTGATAGTTCGCCGCGGTGCACAGCGCGCGGCCGTCGGCCGGCCACGCCGGATCCACCGCACCCGACGCCAGCACGTGCTGCGCGTAGATGTCCCAGTTCGTACCGCTGCGGCCGTCCTGCCAGGTGACGATCGCGCCACCAGAGTCATCCGGGACGATCATCGGGAGATTCTGGTCGTTCGCCGCGGTGCACAGCGCGCGGCCATCGGCCGGCCACGCCGGATCCACCGCACCCGACGCCAGCACGTGCTGCGCGAAGATGTCGTAGTTCGTGCCGCTGCGGAAGTCCTGCCAGGTGACGATCGCGCCTCCTGTGCCATCCGGGATGATCCTCGGGGTCTCCTGATTGTCCGCCGCGGTGCACAGCGGCAGGTTCGTGAACGGGCTGTTCGGCCAGGCGGCGTGCACGGGGGTCGCGCTCGAGGCGAACAGCAGGAAGGCGACAACAGCAGCAAGGATGCGCATGAGGCTCTCCTCGAATGGATCGGGTCGCAGGATCTGACAGGCTTCCCCGGCGCCCAGGCGTTACGCCAGGCGCTTCCGGGGAGCGCTAACGGCAGACCACGACGCGGCGGGAAACCGACCGGGTGCCTGCGGTGACGCGCGCGAGGTAGAGCCCCGGCGCCACGGGGCGGCCAGCCGCGTCGCGGCCGTCCCAGCGCAGCGCATGCTCCCCGGACGCGAGCGGACCGTCGCGCAGGCGGACGACGCGCCTCCCCGAGAGGTCGAACACGTCCACGCTGGTCCTCGCCGCCGTCGGCAGCGAGAACGTGAGCGTCGTGATCGAGCGCAGCGGATTGGGTGCCGCGTGAAGCGTGAACGTCTCCGGCCGGGAGCCGTCCTCGACCTCGGTCGCGGTCCCGGGCAGGCAGAACGTGTAAACACGGTTCCGCCCTGCATCGGCGAGCCATAGGCGGCGCGCGTTTTCGTCCACCTCGATACCCGCGTAGGCCGGACTCGCGAAGCCGTCCGCGACCAGCCGGGTCCCGCCGGTGACTGGATCCACCCGATAGAGCGCCGGAGGCGCGAGGCTGGCGACATACAACACGCCCTCGCGCCCGTCCCAGGCGAGGCCGACGGGGTCGCCCAGCGTGGCGTCCAGCGTGAGCGGCGACGTCGTGCCGTCCGCGAACAATCGCGTGAGCGACGCGCCCGCGAGGGCGTCGCTCACCCACACGCGGCCGTCCTGGGAAGCGGCGACGTCGAACCAGTCCACGTTGCCCGGATCGGGTGCGAGCAGGCGCTCCGACGCGGCGGCCGCCGGCGGAAACGACCAGATCTGGTCCGGCCCGCTGTAGCCGCAGTCCACGACGATCACGTCGCCGGGCGAGATGTTGGAGCCGCTGAAGCCGGGCGGCGCAACGGCCATGCCGTACGGATCGTCGTCGCCCGGGTGCATGCCATCCACCCAGACCATGGACGACTCGGCGTCCACGAACCGGAAGATCTTCCCGCTGTAGTCCTCGCTCACGAACCCGTCGCCGTCCGGGGTGAAGATCAGGCCTGCAGGGCGATCGTAGGTTTGCAGCTTCCGCCCCGCGCTCGGGCCGTTCAGGGAATAGACCCCGTCGGTGGACCCGGTCCCGCGTGCGAGCGCGTGCATCACACCCGTCGCCGGATCGCGGGCCAGGCCGCCCACGCCGACCAGTCCGCCCGTGGAGCACAGGCTCACGTCGGGATCGTGCAGCGTCACCGTCTCGTCGGGCGGGGCGCACGCGGCGCCCAGCCGTCCCACGTTGTCGAAGCCGATCTGCTCGGCGCCGGTGAACAGGTTCGCGTCCAGGCTCAGCTCCTCGACCCCGGCCAGCAGTCCGGTCCAGGTGCCCGAGTCGAGCGTCCACGCGGATTCCGCGATCGGAAACGTGAAGCGTTTCCACAGGAGCGAGGGGAGCGGCAGATCGCCCGCCGCAACCGGCACGTGCGCCGAGCCGCCCGGGCCGCTGATCCGCACGAACGCCCCGCTGCCCGTCGCCGCGGAGCCCGCCACGACGACGCGGAGGTCGAACGAGATCGCGCCACTGCCATCGAGCGGCAGCCAGTCGCCGAGATAGCGGGCCGGTGCGAGGGCGCGCCCGGCCTGCGCCGCGCTGTTGCTCAGCTTGAGGAATCCGCCCCCCGTGCCGCCCGAGCCGGGATTCGAGGCGCTCGTGTTCGAGAACGACCAGTCCTCGAGAGCGGTGCCGGCGAACACGGACGAGACGCACGGCACGAACAGCGGAGCGGGCGAGCGCGTGAGGCGCGCGTTGTCGAGTTCCACGATCTCGTCGCCGGTCACGTACTCGGCGGCGACCTTCAGGGACTGCACCTGCGCGAGCAGCGCCGACCACGTTCCGCTCTGCATCGTCCAGACGGTCGAATCGAGCGTCACCGCGTAGGTCGTCCACGCGCCCTGAGCGGGGGCGGGGAAGGGCGCGCGCGCGATCGCCGAACCGCCGGGGCCGGAGATGCTGAAGAGCCAGGGGTTCGTGTAGAGCGGTCCGCCCGAGCTGTTGACGAAGTAGATGTCCACGGCGAGCGAGTCGGCTCCGCCCATCGCGCTCCAGTCGCCGAGGAAGCGCGCGGGCGCGGAGGCGTAGTTGAGCTGGCCCGTGGCGAGATCGTTGATCGCGAGGCAGCCGCCGGGGTTGCCGCCCGTGCCCGACCAGTTGGCGCTGTTGTCGCCGATGATGAGCCAGCCTTCGGCGGACGCGTCGAACGATGAGACGACGGCGGCATGGAGCGGCGCGACCAGAAGCGCCGCGCCGAGCGCCATCGCACCCGCGAGCGCGACGGACGAGCGAATGAACGGGCCTGGGGACACTGGACTGCCTCCGGACGCAAGTGGAGCGGAGCTCGCGGTGCCTGGCGTCACGGGCCCACCGTGGAACCGTTCCCGTACGAACCATTGAACGCTCGCATGACGGGCGAAGCACGCAAATTCACGACTGCCGCATGCAAAGTCTCCTGGCGCGTTCCTTCGGCGCGAATCGGCGGGCCCGCGCGATGGATGCGTCGAAGGTCGTGCCGGGCGGCGTGAGGAGTGGCGCCGTCGCGGCGTCACCTGTCGGCGGCTATCCCAGTCCCCCGAAGCGGATCATCACCCCGACCAGCACGAACAGCACCGAGAGAATCGTCACCGGCACGACGTGCCAGGCGAGGGCGACGAGGTTGCGGTCCGAAAGGCGCGGCAGGATCCGGATCCGCGCGTCGGCGGCGATCAGCGCCAGCGTCAGCAGCAGGCCCAGCTTGGTCAGGATGGCGCGCGCGAGCGGGTTCGAGAGGTCGAACCACGCGCGCACGTCGGGCATCAGGTGCAGCGCGAGCCAGACGCCGGTCACGACCTGCAGCAGAAGCGCCGGCATTCCGATCCGCTCGTAGGGCGCCTCGAACCGCAGCAGTTCCGCGGGCGAGCGCTCGCGCAGCGCACGCGGCAGCACCGTCAGGGCGAGCACCAGGTGCCCGCCGGTCCAGACGGTCGCGCCCAGCACGTGCAGCATGAGGATCAGTGGGTACATGTCGCCTCACTCGGGCGAGTCGAATGCGCCGCGCGGCGGGCGGCGCGGCTTCGCCCTCCGAGCGTCGGGTCTCGCCGCCGTCCTACACCGTCATCACCCTTGCCGCCTCCTGGCCCACGCGGCCGTCGCGGCAGGCCTTCGAGGCGAGGAACTCGGCGGCGAGCTTCGCCTGCAGCGCCAGGGCCTCGGTGGCGGTCGTCCCGCACGCGGCGGTCATGCACGCGACGATCCCGGCGCGGCCTGCTTCGACGAGCGGGTCGTCCGGCGCGGCGAGCGCCGGCGGGGAGGTCGGCACGCCGGCGAGCGGTCCGGCCGCGAGCGGGCGGCGGGCGATGTCCGTGCGCGATCCGCTCGCCAGCGCCCACGCCGTGGCGAGCGCGCGGTCCAGCGGCTCGGCGGCGTCCACCAGCCAGCCGACGGCGTCCTTCGCCTTGACCGCCTCGCCCGAGAGCAGCGCGTGCGCGAGCTTCGGCCAGTGTTCCTTGGCGGCGCGGCGGAACGGCCAGTGGCAGCCTTCCATGCCGGGCACGACGGGCAGGTTCACCTCGGGCCAGCCCAGGCGCGCGTCGTCCACGGTGACCACGAAGTGCGCGTGCATGAGCAGCTCGTACATGCCGCCCAGGCAGCGCTTGCCGCCGACGAACGCGACGCTGGTCTCGAAGTCGTCCCAGAAGCGCCTGGCCGTCTTCGACCAGCCGTTCGTGATCGCGAGGCCAGGCTCGAGATTCTCGAGCGCGGGGAAGAAGTCGCTCGTGTCCGCGCCCACCATCTGCGTGCTCAGGTGGAAGTCGCCGGTCACGATCACTCGCCGGATACCGGCGGCCTTGAGCCAGTCGAGGGCGCGATTCAGTTCGCGGTCCACGTCCCAGCAGTAGCTCTCGCGCGACAGCGTCACGACGCCGACGGCGCCGTCGTGCTCGGCGTTGACGTAGAGCTGCCGCCACGCGGGCCCGCTCATGTCGTCGAGTGCCCGCGGGTGCCACGCGCTCTGCGCGGCCGCGGGGTTCTGCTCGTGGTAGGCGGCGACCAGGGCTTTCGCCCTCTCGGATCCCAGCTCGCGCACCATGGCGACCGCGCCGCGGCGGAACTGCGCGCACGACTCGCCGATCGCGTTCAGCAGCGGCAGCTCGGCGCGCCGCTCATGCAGCATCAGCGCGGTCATCTGCACGATCGGTCCGAGCATGGCGGCCTCGAACTCCTGCGTCTCGGTGGCCGACAGCTTCCAGTCCACGAGCGGCCGGAAGTGATCGGGCGGATACCACGCCTGGCCGGTCTCCTTGCGCTCGACCAGCTCGGGCGTGGGCGTGAAGAGCGCGCCGTAGTGTTCCGAGAGGTGGTGCAGGCACGACCAGGTGAGGAAGTCGGCGCCCTTGCTGCCGATCGCGTCGTGCGCGCGGAACGGGTTGGGGCCGATCAGGCGGCGCGTGAGCTTGTCGAGTTTCCAGAACGGCAGGTTCGTGCGCCGGTGGACCTGCAGCCCCGCGTGCGTGACGCCGCAGAACAGCACGTCGAGGACGAACGACCAGTCGTCGCTGACCGGCACGGGCACGAGGCCGAGCGCCCACAGCAGCTGCGTCACCGCCGAGGGCTCGTGCTCGACGATCTCCCACATCTTGTTGATCTCGTGCGGGAACGCCGGGTGCGCGACGCCGACGCCCAGCTCCCTCGCCGGAAAGCCCGACGTGACGGAGCGGATCTCGATGCCCGGGAAGCTCTGGCGGAAGAGCGCGTAGTGGGCGCGCTTGACCTCGAGGATCTCGGGGATCGCCTCGAGCAGGAAGCGAGGCTTGAGGCCCTTGAGCTCCGGCGGCAGCGACTTTCCGTCGTACGTGAGCCGCACGATGTTGCCCATGATCCGCGCGGCGCCGGCCGGGCCGAACGCGGCAACGAGCCCGGGATATTGCCTGCCGATGCCGTCCGGCGCGCCGGGGAAGTCGAGCGCCACGACCCGCACGCCGAACGGCTCGAGCCGCGAGCCGAGCTGCATGGTCTTGCCGGCGCCGACGATGCCGCTCGCGCCCGAGACGACGAGCGAGCCGCGGTCGTGTTTCGGGCCGAAGACCTTCTCGACCAGCGATTCGGCGTCGGCGGGCGCGCGGCCGTTGCGGAACATCTCGAGCACCGTGCCGAGCCCCAGGGTCTCCAGCGTGTCGCGGCGCAGCGAGGTCACTTTCGCGCCGACCGGGTCCTTCGTCGTCGCGCTCATCGCGCACCTCCCTCGCTGACTTCGAAGAGCGCCGCGATGCCGACGTCGCCGGCCGCGCAACCGAACACCAGCGCGTAGCCGCCGCCCAGGTCCACGGTCTCCTCCAGCGCCTCGATCAGCACGCGTGTCAGCGTCGGGCCCTGCGGATGGCCCCACACGAGCGGGCAGCCGGTCTGGTTGAGCGTCCGCCAGTCGTGGCCGGTGATCTTCGTGAACACCGCGTCGTTGACGGCGAACGGGTTGTGGTTCTTCGCCACCTTCACGTCCTTCATGGTCAGGCCGAGGCGCTGGAGCAGCTTCTGCACCGCGAGCGCCGGCGCCTCGGGCATCAGGCTCGGCTCGGTACGCGCCTCGGCCTTGCCCACGAAGCGGATCTCGATCTCGGGCCGTTTCGACAGCTCGCGCGCCTTCTCGGGGCTCGTCACCAGCAACGTGGCCATGCCGTCGGAGGCGTGCGTCTGCCCGCCGCTCGTCACGCACGTGTCCAGCTCGCGCTGCGCGCGCAGCGAGCCGAGCGAGATTCGGCGGACGCCCTTGTCCTCGTCCACGCGGCCGAGCGGCCTGCCCGCCACGTTGAGCAGATCGAGCGGCACCAGCACCTTGTCGAGAAAGCCCGAGTCCTTCGCCTTCCAGTACTGCTCGTGGCGGCAGTAGGCGATGTCGTCGCACTCGCGGCGGTCCACCTTGTACTTGCGGGCGGTCATGCCGGCGGCGGAGATCATCGCCCGGCCGGTGGCGGGATCGAACCCGAAGTTGTCCCACACGTCGGCGATCGCGTGCGTGCGCTGGTGCGCGCGGCGCTCGGGGAAGACGCCCACCGGCGAATCGCTCGTGCGGTCGAACGTCAGCACGCTCACGACATCCTTGGCGCCCGTCTCGATCTCGGCGCCGCCCAGCAGCACCGCCTGCAGGCCGGTCGCGCACGCCTGCTCGACGTGGTAGCCCGGGAGGCGCTCGCCCATGCAGCTCGCGACCATCGGCGCGGTCCAGAACTTCCAGTGCCAGGGAATGGTCGAACCGATGACCATGTACTCGATCTCGCTCTTAGGCACGCGGCGCATCCCGTAGATGCGCGCGGCGGCCTCGCCGGCGAACTGGCCGATGTTCACCTCCGCGAGGCCGCTCGTCTGCCAGGCGGGAAAGTAGCTGCTGCCCCAGGTGCCGTAGGGAATCCGGGCACGCGGGAACAGCGTGGCGGTCGTCTTCATGGGGCGTTCCTCGGTCGGAGCGGTGCCGCTCGGTTCGTGCGCGATGCCGTGGGGCCGGAGAGGCCCCGATTCACGGTAATTGAGCACAGCAGGGGCGAGGCGTCGAGGTGGGCGACTGCGGCACGATCTTGCCGGCGGCGCCTATCGGATGACCACCATTCTCATGCCGGCGTGTTCGCCGAGACCATCCATCCGAACGTAGTAGACCCCAGGTGGCCAACCGTCGGTGCGCAGCTCGATTTCGTGAGGGCCGGCCGCGCGACTTTCCCCGCGCAGCGGCCGTGCGACGCAGCGGCCCGCGAGATCGTAGATCCCCAGCGACACGGGACCGGCTCGGGCCATCTCGAAGCGGACGAGCGTCGAGCCCTGCGCGGGGTTGGGCGCGTTCTGCGCGAGTGCCAGTGCGTGACCACCCGCGAGGGGTGGTCCGCCGCCGGGGGGCGGCACCGCCGGGGTCAGGATCGCGAACCCGGAGCGACCGTCGCCGCCGATGCGGTGGAACCCTCCTCCGCCAACATAGATGGCATCGTTGGTGGCTTGCAGCGCGTTGACCGCACCCGCGTCCTTTTGTGGATCCCAGTCGAGTACCTTGCCCGTGTCGAGATCCAGCGCGGCCAGGCCATTGCGAACTTGACCGCCGATCGTCGTGAAGAATCCCCCGACATACAAGACGTGGTTGGCGTAGGCCAGTGTGAACAACACACGGTCCACTTCCGCGATCCACCGCTTGTGCGTCCCAGATTGCGGATCGAATTCCGCGCAGCGGACCCTCCACACTCCGAGCGTCTCCGCGAAGACGCCGCTCGCAATCAGCTTCCCATCCGTGAGCAGGAGCGAAGTGACATCGGCGTCAACCCGTGGACGCCATGTCAGGACGGTACCGCCCGTGTCGACGGCAGCGAGGCCGGCTCGTGGCAATCCACCGAGCGTCTTGAAGCCTCCGCCGATGATCAAGGTGTCCCCCTGCACCGCCAGGCCAGTCACGATGTTGTTGGCGCCGGGGTTCCACCGCGTGACGCGCCCGCTGGCGGAGTCGACCGCCGCGAGGTTGCGCCGCGCCTCTCCGCCGACCCCAAAGAAGTTCCCCCCCAGGAACAGCGTTCCGTGGAGCATTGCCATCGACCAGATCGGTTGCGAAAGCGCCGCGTCCACCCCGGGATTCCAGGGCGTCGCGAGCCCCGTCGTGGCATCGAGGGCCGCGATCCCCTCGCGCGGCTCATGTCCGACCGTGTCGAACGCGCCGGCCACGTAGAGCGTCTTGCCACACAGCTTCATCGCCGTCACACCGCCATCTGCCTCGGGGTCCCAGTTCGTCAGCGCCCCCGTGCGCGCGTCCAGGGCTGCCAGGTTCTTCCGCCGTTGCCAGCTCCAGGCACTGGTGAAGTCGCCCCCGATATAGACCGCGCGGTCGGTCGCCGCCAGTGCATATACATCCGCGTTGGGCTTCGGGAACCAGACCATCGCTCGCCCGAGCGCGGTACCCACCGCGCCGGCGTAAGCGTGGGCGGCGCCGCCCAGGCTGTCGAAGTTCCCTCCCACGTACACCACGCCCCCGCGCACCGCCATCGAGTAGACGTAGAGATTGTAGGGCGTCGCTCCGGTTGCCTGCGGGTCCCAGGCCGTCAACGCGTGCGTTTCGAGCTCAATGGCGGCGAGGCCCGAACGGGCGGTGCTATCCACATGTGTGAACGCTCCTCCGAAGTACAACCGGCCTCCCGCCACGGCCATGGCGCGGACGAATGGCCCGCTGCCGCAGTCATAGCACTCCGGAATCGTCTCGATCTCCCAGCGCCACGGCAGCAGCTCGTTCGTCGATCGGTCGAAGGCCGCCAGACGCGAGCGCAGCTGCCCCGACATCACCGGGAACCGTCCGCCCACGTACACCGCATCGCCCCCGACTGCGATGGCGAAGACTAGATCCCCGCTGCCGGCGGGCGCCCACGACGTGGGACCTCCTGCCTCACGGTCGACCGCGGCGAGAGAGTAGCGAGTCTGGCCGCCGATGCTGCTGAACGACCCGCCAAGGTAGACGCGGTTGCAGTCGACTGCGACCGCCAGCACCGGTCCACCTCCGACGTCGGGATCCCAGTCTAGGACGCGGCGAGAGGCGACGTCGATCGCCGCCGCGCGGCTTCTCGGCTTGCCGGCAATGTTTGCGAAGCTGCCGACCACGAAGAGCGTCCCCCGATCGAGAGCCAGCGCCCACACCGATCCGGACGGATCGGGAGCCCACGACGAGACGCGGCCATCGGCGTGCACATAAGCGAGGTTCTTGCGCGCAAGTCCACCCACGCGTTCGAACGTGCCGCCGATGAACCAGCCGCGCTCGCCGTCGGCGACTACGACCGAGACGGTGCCCGCGACACGGGGATACTTCTCGAACGGCGCCCCGGTGGTGGTTCGAGTCGGCAAGCCCTGCCCCGTGGGGGGGCCGACATTGAAGAACGAGCCGCCCAGATAAATGGTCTCCGGCGTCCGCTCGATCGCGGACACGGCACCGGTGGGATCCACGACCCAGGCGTCGGGGTCCGCCGACTGTGCTGCCACGCCGCCAGTGCGGCCCAGTAGAACCGAAAGCACGACCAGGGCCGCAACGCGTGCCGGGGAGCGACCAGGCCCGACCTCTGAATGACGCCGGTTCACGAACGAGCCTCGTCTGCAATCGGGGCGGCTGCTCGCTTCCGCGTTACGCGGCGCTTCGACGGCCTTGCGTTCATCGCACCAGCGGCACACGCACGACCTGTGAAGCGCTGCCGGCACGCAATCGCGCGAAGTAGACACCCGAGCCCACCACCGCGCCGCTGCGGTCGCGGCCATCCCAGGCGACTTCGCTGGTGCCGGCCACGAGCGGCTTGTCCGTCACCCGCCGAACGAGCCGCCCCATCACATCGAAGACGGCGACCTCGGCCTGCATCGGCGCCGGCAGCTCGATCCGGAAGCGCACCGTGCCCTGGCCGAGCCGCAACTCCGCCAGCCGCAGCCGCACTTGCACGGGAAGCTGGGGCGGATCCACCGCGAGGAAGTCGACATCCCCCAGCGTGAAGTCGGTGGTCGGAGGCGATCCCCAGTTGAGCTTGCGGAAGACCAGCTCTTCGCCGTTGTAGCCACCCCAGTAGTAGGTCCCACCAATCTGGAGGATCTCTGACGCCTGGACGCCGTACTCCGGCGAACTCTCCGTGAATCCCAGGTAGGTGCCCAGCCCCGTCTCGTCCTCCCAGCTCACCGCTCGGGTATCCGTCAGTGGCGCGCCCACGACCTTGTTGTTGAACAACACCGCCCTTTGCCAGCCGGTGGTCCAGCGAAGTTGGAGCGCGGATGAAGTGCCGGGGATGAGCAACATGAGGAGCAGAGGATACCAGCGATGCGGACTCACGGGCGGCCTCCGATCGAAGGACACGCGAGTGGGCGGGCGGCCCGCTCGGCGGATTCGATCCGAGGGTGACTGCCAGCCGTTGCTCGCCGCGCCGTCGCCGGCGATCCATGAACCCGATCAAAGCGGCATCCCGCGCGAGGGTCGGGACTAGCCAACACCCCGGGGGGAGGGGGGGCGTCAAGCGCCTTTCCGGATGGTGTTGCGCAGCCGTCCGGCGACGATCGAGAGCCTCCGGCTGCTGTCTCGTGCAGGCGCCGGCTTCAGCGCGTCCCCAGGACTCGACCCCGCTACTCAACCTCCAGCGGCACGCCGCCCGAATCCGGCCCGCGTGGCGTCTGATTCCTTCCCGCTGGACGAGTTTCCATTCCCACCGCTGCGCCGGGCGCGTTCGGGTGTAGCCTGCGGGCACCCCCCCCCGGAAGCCAGAGGAGGAACCCCTCGTGCCTTCGTCCGCCCCACGCTCCGTGCGCGCGGTGAGCCATCCCGCCGCGCTCTGTCTGGCTGCATTGGCGACGCTCGGGTTCCCGGGCTGCCCGGAGGACGTCACCGGCCCCGGCGGCGGCCCCGGCGATCCGAACAGCCTCACGATGTCCAACTGCTGGCCGAACGACGACGGACGCTGGTGGCTGTTCGAGACCACCCTGCAACCGCTCGAGGTGGAGCCTTTCGAGTTGCTCGCGGCTAATGCAACGGTTCCCGAGGTGTCCTTCGGGCTCGCTCGCGCGCTGCTCGCCGACGAGGTCGCGCCGGTGGCCGGTGCGCTGCAGGAGTATCCGTTCCAGCTCGCGTTCCAGGGACGCATCACGACCGAATCGGGCGTCGAGGCGCAGAATCTGACCGAGCTCGTTCCGGTGCGCGGACCAAACCTGCGCGCGACCGGACCCATGCGGAGCGGGTCGCGCTTCCTCGCAAGCCTCGCGGCCGCGCGACCCGACCTGCGCGCGCGGATCGCGGCACTCGCGCCCGCCGCGGCCCCCGCGACCGACGGCGGCGTGGCCTACTGGCTCCCACTCTTCATTCACGGCTACGCGTGGATCAAAGGTCCGGCGTGGATCGGCACTTACGGGGACGTTGACACGCTGCTCGCCTGGAAGTTCCTCGAAGCCACCCTGCGTCCGGGTCATACGTTCCGCCACCAGCTTGTCCCCTCGCTGGCGAGCGACGTGTGGCTCAACGCGCGGGTCGAGCGCCGACTCGCGGTCGAGGTGCCGGGCATCGGCCGGGTCGGTAACGCGATCGAGGTGCTCTACCTTCTGGACTATGGTGTCGGATACGCGACCGACGCCATGGGCAATGTCGTCGGCTCGTACCGGGCCTTCGACTACGGCACGGTGACATGGGCGCCGGGTGTCGGACCGGTGCGGGACGTGGAACGGCGCCTGGCGTACGTCGGCCGGCAGGTCACGCACGGTCTCTACGACATCCGCCTGGACCTGACCTCGACCGGCGTGTCCACGCTGGACCGGGCCGCGGCGAACCGCAGGCCCTGAGGGTCCGGACTTGTCCGATCCCACGCCGCCGACCGATAAGCCCGGACCGCCGCCCGCGCCGATCGCGCGCTTCATGCAGGCGATCCACGCCGGCGATGGCGCGGCGATGCGCGACCTTCTCGAGGCTCACCCGGATATCGCGCACACGAGCCTGCACGCGGCGTGCATCGCGTGCGACGAGGACGCGGTCGCTCGCCGGCTCGCGAACGATCCCGCCACCGCCACGGCGCCCTTTCGCGACGGCGCCTGGACACCGATCGAGTGCGTCGCCGCTTCGCCTCTCGCCGTGCTCGACGACGCGCGACGCACGGCGTCGGTCGCGATCGCCAGTCGGCTGCTCGCGGCGGGCGCGGACCCGCACGCGTTCACGCTGGCGGACGACGGCACGTCGAAGCTGACGGCGCTCTACCGCGCCAGCGAGCGCGGCAACGCCGGGATCGTGAAGCTGCTGCTCGAGCGCGGCGCGAACCCGAACGACGGCGAGTCCACCTACCACGCGGCCGAGCGCGACCATCGCGAGGTGCTCGAGCTGCTCCTCGCGCACGGCGCCGAGATCTCGGCCGCGCACCAGCCGTGGAACAACACGGTGCTCTACTTCCTGTGCGGTTACGACGAAGGCCAGCCGGGCGCGGCGGCGGCGACGCGAGGCATGCAGTGGCTGCTCGAGCACGGCGCCGACCCGAACGTGCCGAGCTACGACCATCGTTCGACGCCCCTGCACGCGGTCGCCGCGCGCGGCAGGGCCGCGGAGGTCGCGCGTCTGCTGCTCGCGCACGGCGCGGACCCGTGCCGCGGACGCGCCGACGGCCGCACGCCGTACGAACTGGCCATGCGCGCCGGCCACGTCGCGGTGGGCGGAGTGCTGCGCGATGCGGGCGGCGCCGTGGATCCGTTGCGGCCGGTGGATGCGGTGCTGTCCGCATGCGCGGTAGGAGACGAGGCCGGCGCGCGTCGCTTGCTCGGCGCCGATTCCGCGCTGCGCGGGCAGCTCCTGCGCGAGGAGCCCGACGCGCTGCTCCATGCGGCCGAGTGGGGGAGTCCGGCGGCGGTCCCCGTGCTCGTCCCGCTCGGCTACGACCTCGCCCGCGAGCACGCGCACGGCGGCACCGCCCTGCACTGGGCCGCGTGGCGCGGCCGCCCGGAGTTCGTGCGCGCCCTGCTCGAAGCGGGCGCACCGGTCGAGCTTCGCGATCGCACCTATGGCAGTTCGCCGCTCGCCTGGGCCGCGCACGGTTCGTCGAACTGCCGTGCGGCCGACGCGGACTACATGGCCGTCCTCGATGCGCTGATCGCGGCGGGCGCGACGCTGCCCGCGTCACTCAACCGCTGGGGCGAACCGCCGGCGGGCCTGGCCAGCGCCGCGGTCGCGGCCCATCTGCGGGAGCGGGGCATCGCTCCGAAGTCCTGAGCGGGCCCGGCCGCGCGTACGGGCCGCTGACGCGGCGATTTCCGACCGAAGCCCGGCCCGCCGCCGTCCGCCCGCCGGCCATCGCGCGGCGGCGCCCGATGGGGCGACGGCGAACCTGCGCCGCGCCCCGTCGGTTCCGCCTTCCGGCTACCGCTTGAGCGCCGAGCGAATGCGGGCGAGGTGGTGGAAGCTGTGGCGCACGGCATGGTCCTCGAGCATGAACTGGCACGTGAGCGGCGCGCCGCCGTAGAGCGAGTTGGGTGCGAGCCGGTCGAGCTCCGCGTCGCTCATCGCCCGGACCGCGTCGGCCGCCGACGAGGCGTTCGTTCGCAGCAGCGCGAGCGTCTCCTCCTTCGTGGCTCCGTCGTTCTCCAGGGCGTGCTTCGCGTTCAGCGCATGCACGTCGTCCCAGGTCACGTCGGAGAGGGTCCCGCCGGCCGCGAGCTTCTGGGCCAGCTGGATTTCGAGCGGGTAGATGCTGGCCACGTGGTGAACGACGACTCCCACCTTGCGGCCGTCCTTCGGAAGCGGGGTTCGCCACTCCGCGCCGGTCAGGGTGCTGGCGAAGTCGGCGATGGCGGCGGCTCCGGCTTCGAGGGTCGAGGCGAGTTCCTGGGCACGAGTCTTCACGGTTCGGCTCTCCATGTGCGATCGCTTCGCGCACCATGCGCGACGCGGGGTGAACACTAGGGAGCCGGGAGCCCAGCGCGCCCGCTCGGGAATCCGGAAATTCTTGCCGGGCGTCCGGCGGGCGCCGGACGCCCGGGCGCGAACGCGGGCGCGTCGCGGAGGGCTGGGCACTCGTGGTGCGGCGCCGGTCCGGCTAGCGGTTCGAACGCCCGCCGCCCGCGGGCAGCAGTTCCTCGACCAGCGCGTCCATGTGCCATGCCTTGCGCAGCGCCTCGATCAGCCCGCGCGAGTCCACCGAGACGCAGCGCGCCTGCGCGTCGGTGTAGCCGAACTCCCACGCGAACGACTGGATGTTGCCGTCGAACACCAGCCCGACGTACTCGCCGTCGCGGTTCACGACCGGGCTGCCGGAGTTGCCGCCGATGATGTCGTTCGTGGTCGCGAGGTCGAGCGGCGTCGCCATTTCCAGCGACTTCCCGGCGGCACGGAGGGAGGCCGGAATCGAGAACGGCGGACGGCCGCCGAACGACGCCGAGCGCCCGAACAGCGAGTAGAAGTTGGTCGCCCACGGCACCTCGGTCGTGAGCTGCTCGTAGCCCGCGACCCGCCCGTACGAGAGCCGCAGCGTGCCGGTCGCGTCCGGGTAGATCGAGTGGCCATCGAGCGCGAATCGTGCGCGCGCGATCTTCGCGCCTTCGAGCGACTCGACGCCCTCGACCTTGTCCTCGAACCAGGAGCGTTCCTCGCGATACTGCGGGTCGAGCCCGCGCGCCCACACGATCAGCGGGTCCGTCGAGGCTTCGACCGCCTTGCGCCCGCCCTCGAGCAGCGCCCGGCGCACCGCGACGTCGCCCAGCTTCGTGCCGTTCATGAGCGCGTCCGCCACCTCGGCCGGCGGGCGACCGCCGAGCGCCGCGCGGACGAACGGGTCGTCGGCGCCGAGTGAATCGAGGCAGGTCCGCAGGTGCGCCGCGAGCACGTAGGCTTCCATCGCCGGGTAGGCTGGGGCGGGCGAGAGGAGTTGGAATCGCTGCGACGGCAGGTTCGTGTCGCGGTATTCGCGGAAGCGCTGGCCGTTGGGCTTCTCGATCTCGGCCGTCAGCCGGACGATTCCGTTGGCGATGTCCACCAGGCGCGAGAGCCTCGAGAGGTCGTGAAAGCGCCGCGCCCGTCCGCGCTCGCGCAGCGCCGCCTGCGCGGCGGCGATGCGGTCCCACGCGTCGCCGCACTCGGCGGCGAGCGCCGGGTCGGCCGCGACGCGCGCGCGCAGCGCCGCCTCGCCGGCGCGCTTGCGCGCGAGGAACGCCGGGTCGGAGAGGATTTCGAGGAAGCCACGCTCGCGTTTCAGGTTGTTCTGGAGCCCGCGGAGCGCGGGCTCGGCCTGCCGCGCCTGCTCGGGGCTCTTCGCCGCCCACGCCTCGTAGGTCGCGACGCGCATCTCCTGGAGCCGGATGCGCAGCGGCCGTTCGACGTCGCGCGAAGCCTCGTACTGCGCGACGGTGAGGCGCCGGCTCGTGCGGCCCGGCGACCCCGAAACGAAGACGAGCTCGTTCTCGCCCGCGCCCTTCGCGCTCCAGCGCAGCCAGTCCGCGGGGTGGAGCGGCTTGCCGTCCTCGTAAATCCGGAAGAACGCGAAGTCGAGGTCGTGCCGCGGATATCCGAAGTTGTCGAAGTCGCCGCCGAAGTCCGCGATCGCCGCCTCGGGCGCGCACACGAGACGCACGTCGCGGTACGTGCGGTAGTGGTACAGCCAGTACTCGCCGCCCGCGTAGAGCTCGACCGACTCGGTCTTGAGCCCGGTCCGCTTCGTGGATTCCTGTTCGAGCTTCGCCAGCACGGCCTTGCGACTGGCATTGCGCGCTTCGACCGGTGCCTTCGGGTCGAGCGCCGCGTTCACGGCCGCCGTCACGTTCTCCATGGACCAGAGCACCTTGAGCTCGAGATCGGGACAGCGCATCTCCTCTGCGCGCGTGCGCGCGAAGAAGCCGTCGCGCAGGTAGTCCTTCCCGGGCGTGGACATCTTGAAGAGCTGTCCACGCGCGACGTGGTGGTTGGTGAGCACGAGCCCGTCGGGCGAGACGAACGCGCCCGAGCCGCCGCCGAAGCTGACGCTAGCGCGCTGCAGATGCTCGAGCCATTGCGGCGTGGGAGTGAAGCCGTAGCGGGCTTCGAGCAGCGAAAGCGGCGGGTTGTCGAACGTCCACATGCCCTCGTCGGCGAGCGCGGGCAGCGCGGCGCAGACGATCACAAAGGCGGCTGCGAGGGCGGGTCGGGCGAACGGTCGGGGCATGCGTTTCCTCGAGGCGCCGGTCGCTGCCGGCGCGGTTGAGGCCCGGGTGGGAGGCGCGATGGAAGCGCCTCGCGGAATCGTCCGCAGCATGCGCTCCGCTCCGGACGGTCGCAAGGCGGTGCGCGGCCCGGGCGTGCGATCGGCGCAGGTGCGCGTCCGCACGTAAACGCGAACGGCGGGGCCCGCGAAGGGCCCCGCCGCGTGGCGATGTCGTGCGAGGTGCCGTTACTTCTGGACGTTCGTGGCTTCCTCGACCACCTGGTTCGCCTCGATGTTCAGGTTGATGGTGACGTCGTCGCTGAGCACCATGCCGCCGTTGTCGAGCGCCTGGTTCCAGTTGATACCGAAGTCCTTGCGGTTGACGACCGCGGTCGCGGCGAAGCCCGCCTTGTTGCCCTTGCCGGCGGGGCCGGCTCCGAAGAACTCGGCGTCGAAAACGACCGGCTTCGTCACGCCGCGCATCGTGAGATCGCCGGCGATCTTGTACTTGTTCTGGCCGTTCGCCGTGACCTTGGTGCTCTTGAAGGACAGCGCCGGATACTTCTCGGCGTCGAAGAAGTCGGGCGACTTGAGGTGGCCGTCCCGGCGCTCGTTCTGCGTCGTGATGCTCGAAGCGACCGCCGATGCGTCCACGGCGATCTTCGAAGCGTCCTTGTCGTCGAAGACGATGGTGCCCTGAAAGTCGCTGAAGCGGCCCTGCACCTTGGTGAAGATGTGGCGCACGCTGAAGCCCACGTCGGAGTGGTTCCGGTCCACGGCGTACTTGATGGGTGCGGCGGGGGCGGCCGACGCGGCGATCAGGAGCAGCGCCGAGGCGCCGAGAGCGGGGCGGATGACCTGCTTCATGAACTCTCCAGGGTGCGCTCCGTCGGTTCGACGGAGACGGTGCGGCGGCGAGAACGGCGCTTCGGGAGTGGCGCGGAACCCCGACCTCAGGGGGAAGCACGAGGCCCGGGCTCCGCGACGCACGTCCATTGGAGTCCGCAAGCCTCGGGAAGGACTCCGAGGATTGACACCCGCGTGACGTGTGTTGTGACATGAACCGACGGCGGGGCCAATGAAAACGGCCGCGCGCTGCGTTTCAGTGGCTCTGGAAGCGGATCCGGAACCGGTTCCTGTCTCGCTCGAAGTCCGCGAGCGTGGTGCGGCCCTCGCACACCATCTCGGCCGCCAGCCGGCCCATCAGCGGCGCGAACTTGAAGCCGTGCCCCGAGCAGGCCGAAAGCACGACCGCTCCGGAGGCGCCGGGGATCTCGTCGAGCACGAAGTCCTCGCTCTCGGTGCTCGTGTAGAAGCAGGTTTCCGCGTGCAGCCGCTCGCGGACCCGGACGGCGAACAGCTCCTCGGCGACCTCCCGCAGGCGCGCGAGGGTCGGCTCGTCCGGCGCCGCGGGCGCGTCGGGATCCTGCGACTCCCCGGCCACCTCGTGCAGGCCGATCTTCACGCCCTGCCGGCCGAACTCCGGCAGCCCGTACCGGGTTCCGTTCGCGCCGGGCCCGAGGTGAACCCAGACTGGGAAGGCGCCGGGGCGAAGGTCTTCAGCCGGCGCCTCGAGAGCGAAGAAGCCGATGCTCTGCCGCCGGACCGTCAGACGTGGCGCGAGGGCGGGCACGAGCGCCCGCGTCCACGGCCCGGCCGCGATCACGAGACGCTCGGCGAGCAGCGAGCCGCGGTCGGTTTCGACCGCGAAGGGCCGCGCATCCCAGCCGATGCCCGTGACCCGCGTGCGATCCAGCACGTGCACGCCCTCGACCACGCAGCGGCGCGCGAGCGCGCGAATCGTGGTATCGGCCGCGACGAGCGCCGCGGTGCGGTCCGCGAGCGCGCCCGCGGCGCCGTCGAAGCGAAAGAGTGGAAAGCGGCGTCGCGCCTGCTCCGCATCGAGCCGCTCGACGTCCGCCCCGACCGCCGCGACGGCCGCGGCGTACTGTTCGAACGGCCCGTCGGGGGGACCGAAGAACAGCCCCGGGGTCGGGTGGAGCAGCCGTTCGCCCGCGTCGGCCTCGAGCCGCGGCCATTCCTCGGCGTGCGCGACCTGCATCAGGCGGACCCACAGCGGGTCGCCGTACGTGCTGCGGGTGATGCGCGAGTGGCCGTGCGAGCTGCCGTGATCGTGCCCGGGGCGGAACCGTTCCACGAGCGCCACGCGCGGAACGCCCCGGCGGGCCAGGTGCCAGGCCGTCGCCAGACCATTGACTCCCGCGCCGACGACCAGCGCGCCGAAGGCGGCCGGCCGGTTCAGCTCCGGCCTCGCGATGTCCTCGACCGCGCGTGCCCGCGGAAGTCTTTACGCATGCGCCACAGTATCGGCGTGCACGACCGTTCGCCGCAATCGGGGCATTCCACCCCGAAAGGCCGTGAGCGAGGGCGCCGGGTCGCGGCGCCCGCTGGTCACCGGGTCGCGCGCTGGGCTAGTATTTGCGCCATGAAACTGCATCCTCGCCTTGCCTCGTTCGCGCTCGCGCTGTTCGCGCTCGCGCCCCATGCCACGCGCGCCCAGGTCCTCGTACCGGGATTCACCGACAGCGTCGTGTCCCAGGGCCTCGACCTGCCCGTCGCCTTCGACTTCCTGCCCGACGGACGGCTGGTGTTCGTCGAGCAGTACAGCGGTGAAATCCACCTGCTCGTGAACGGCCAGGTTCCGGCCAGTCCGGTCATGACGGTGCCGAACGTCACGATCGGCGGCGAGGAAGGCCTGCTCGGCGTCGCGGTGGACCCGCAGTTCCCGGCCAGGCCCTACCTCTACACGCACCAGACCTCGACGGGAAACGTCATCCGCATCAGCCGCTGGACCCTGACCGGCGACCTGAACGGCACGGGCAATGGTGAGATGACGGCCGATCCCGCGTCGCGCTACGACCTGCTCTCGAACATTCCCGACAACGCCTCGAACCACAACGGCGGCACGGTGCGCTTCGGCACCGACGGAATGCTCTACGTGAGCCTGGGAGAGGACGCCGACAACTGCTCCGCGCAGGTGCTCACGGCGCTCAAGGGCAAGGTGCTGCGATTGCGAACCTCGCGGCTCCCCCCGGGCCCCGGCAGCGCCTTCTTCGCGCAGATCACCCCGGTGGACAACCCGTACGTGGCGAATCCGGATTCGAACGCGCGTCTCGTCTACGCCTACGGCCTTCGGAACCCGTTCCGCTTCCAGGTGGACCCGGTGCGCCACTGCCTCGTGATCGGCGACGTGGGGCTGTCCGAGTGGGAGGAGATGGACCTGCTCGCGCTGCCGGGCGGCTCCGGCGTGGACATCGCCCCGGCGGGTTCCAACTTCGGCTGGCCCTGGCGTGAAGGCCCGACGGCCTACATGGGCTGCGGCGGCTCCGAGCCGTCCTCGGTCGGACCGATCTACGCCTACGACCGCACCGCGCTTTCCGGGGCGGCGATCATCAGCGGCGGCGCCTACCACGCCCAGTTGGGCGGGCAGAACTTTCCGAACCGCTACGAGGGCGACCTCTTCTTCGCCGAGTACTACTCGGGCAACGTCTACCGCCTCGAGTGGAACGGCTCGGCCTGGGTGATCGCGACGCCCGACTCGGGACAGGCCGACGCCGGCATCTGGGCCTCCGGTTTCGAGAGCGTGTCCGACTTCCGGGTGGGGCCGGACGGGGCGCTCTGGCTGTGCCGCCAGTACTTCGAAGGTTTCCGGAACACGGGCCGCATCGAGCGCATCGCCTGGACGAGCAACACCGGCGTGCCGCCCGGTCCCGGCACACGTCCCGGGCTGCGCCTGTCGGCGTATCCCTCGCCGGCGCGCGGCCTCGTGACGCTCGCCCTCACGTCGGCGGGCCCCGGGCTGGTCTCGGTGCGCATCTACGACATGCGCGGCCGCCTCGTGCGCGACCTGGGCAGCCGCTCCGCCGCCGCCTGGACGGGCGCGATTTCGTGGGACGGCGCCGACGACGCCGGACGCAGGGCTCCGAGCGGCGTTTATTTCGCGCGCGCGACCGCTCCCGGCGGCGAGGCACGCTGCCGGGTCGTCCTGGCCCGCTGAGCGCGGAGCGACGCTAGTCGGCACGGGAGTCGATCACCTGGCGGCCACCCTCGGGGGTGGCCGCGGGCCATTGCGCCGTGATCCGGACGAGGCGGACGCACCGGGGCGCGGCCGGACATGCCGGCCGCGCCCCGCGCGCATCGGCCACCCTTCGCTGGCGGTTCCCGAACGGCGCGGGCTAGACTCGCCACGCGAACCCGCCCGCACGAGCGACACCGGCCGCGCACGCACGGCCGTTCCCGACGGAGGAAGATCATGAATCCCGCCACCACCGGCGCACTCGCGCCCGCCGACGCGCGCACCCTGCCCGAATACTCGCCGACGACCTACGTGGACTTCAGCCAGCCGCAGCATCGCGCGGCGTTCGAGAAGGCGCTCGACGAAGTCCGCGCCGGCTTCGGTCGCGAGTATCCGCTCGTCATCGGCGGGGAGCGGATCCAGGGCGGGAAGACGTTCGCCTCGACGAACCCCGCGAAGCCCTCGGAGGTGCTCGGCACCTTCCAGTCGGGGAGCGCCGAGCAGGCGCGGCAGGCGATCGAGGCGGCGTACCGCGCGTTCCCGGGCTGGGCGCGCGTCCCGGCCGCCGAGCGCGCCGCGTACCTGATCGAGGCCGCGAAGCGCATGCGCGAGCGCCGCCACCATTTCTCGGCCTGGATGGTGCTCGAGATCGGCAAGAGCTGGGCGGAGGCCGACGCCGACACCGCCGAGGCGATCGACTTCATGGAGTTCTACGCCCGCGAGATGCTGCGCTACGACGCGCCGCAACCGGTTCACCAGATGCCGGGCGAGAAGGATTCGCTGGTCTACCTGCCGATCGGCGTCGGCGCGGTGATTCCGCCGTGGAACTTCCCGCTCGCGATCTGCGTCGGAATGAGCACCGCGGCGATCGTCACCGGCAACACGGTGGTGCTCAAGCCGGCGAGCGACACGCCCGGGATCGCCTGGCAGTTCTTCGCGCTCATGGAGGAGGTGGGCCTGCCGGCCGGCGTCCTCAACTTCGTCACCGGCGGCGGCGCGGTCGTGGGCGACACGATCGTGCGCCACCCGCTGACGCGCTTCGTGTCGTTCACGGGCTCGAAGGCGGTCGGCATCGGCATCAACAAGCTGGCCGCCGACGTCGTGCCCGGGCAGCGGTGGCTCAAGCGCGTGGTCGCCGAGATGGGCGGCAAGGACGGCATCATCGTGGACGACGAGGCCGACCTCGACGCGGCCGCCCTCGGGGTGGCGCAGTCGGCCTTCGGCTTCCAGGGTCAGAAGTGCTCGGCCTGCTCGCGCGCGATCGTGGTGGACCGGGTCCACGACGCGTTCGTCGAGAAGCTCATGGCGCAGATCGCCCGGTTCGTGAAGGTCGGCGACCCGGCCGTCCACGGGACCTACATGGGCCCGGTCGCGAGCGACCGCGCGATGAAGACGATTCTCGAGTACCTCGAGGTGGGGAAGCAGGAAGGCCGCCTGCTGACGGGCGGCGGCCGCGTGAGCGGCGCGGAAGGCTGGTTCGTGCAGCCGACCGTGTTCGACGACGTCGCGCCGACCGCGCGCATCGCGCTCGAGGAGATCTTCGGACCCGTGCTGGCGATCATTCGCGCGAAGGACTTCGACGACGCGCTGGCGATCGCGAACAACACCGAGTACGGGCTCACCGGCGCGGTCTTCACGAAGAACCCGGCGAAGCTGCAGCGCGCCCGCGAGGAGTTCTTCGTCGGCAACCTCTACCTGAACCGCAAGTGCACGGGCGCGATGGTCGGCTGCCACCCGTTCGGCGGCTTCAACATGAGCGGCACCGATTCGAAGGCCGGAGGCCGCGACTACCTGCTGCTGTTCCTGCAGGCCAAGAGCATCGCCGAGAAGCTCGGCTGATCCGCCGGAGCGCGCGCCGGCGAGGCTCCGCGTCGGCGCGCCGCTACGGCTTCGTGCGGCCCGCGGAGGGTCGCCGGCGCACGGCGCCCGCCGGCTTGCGCGAGCGCCGTGCGGCCTTCTCCAGGTGCAGCTCCAGGCGTGTCCAGGGCTTCGTGTTGAGCACGTCGTTGCGCGTCAGCCCCGCGCGGCGCGCCTGGAAGACGCCGAAGCGCATCTGGTCGAGCTGGCCCGTCGAATGCGCGTCGGTGTCAATCACGAACCGGCAGCCGAGCGCCTTCGCGGCCCTCGCGTGCGCGTCGTTCAGGTCCAGCCGGTCGGGCGAGGCGTTGATCTCCATGAGCACCCCGTTCGCGGCCGCCGCCCGGGCGACGGTCTCGATGTCGAACGGCACGCCTTCGCGCGAGCCGATGAGCCGCCCGCTCGGATGCCCGAACGCGTGGACGTGCGGGTTCGACACGGCGCGAACCGCGCGCTCGGTCGCGGCCTCGGGCGTCATCTCGAACTTCGAGTGGATCGAGACGATCACCCAGTCGAGCAGCGCCAGCGTCTCGTCGTCCAGGTCGAGCGCGCCGTCGCCGAGGATGTCCACCTCCAGCCCGTGCAGGATGTGGAACCCGGGGTGGCGGGCGCGCGCCTCCTCGATCTCGACGACCGAACGCCGCACGCGCGCGGCGTCGAAGCCGTTCGCCATCGCCAGCGCCTTCGAGTGCTCGGTGATCGCGACGTACGCGTAGCCGCGCGCCTTCGCCGCCTCGACCATTCCGTCAATGGAATCACGGCCGTCGCTGCGGGTCGTGTGCATGTGCAGGTCGCCACGCAGGTCGGCGGTCTCGACGAGCCGTGGCAGCTCGCCGTCGCGGGCGAGCGCGATCTCGTCCCGCGCCTCGCGCAGCTCGGGCGGGATCCAGGCGAGGCCCAGCTTCGCGTAAACCTCCTCCTCGGTCCGCCCGGCCAGCAGCTTCGCGCCCTTCGTGAGCCCGTATTCGTTGAGGCTCCAGCCCTTCTCGATCGCCAGCTTGCGCAGCTCGATGTTGTGCGCCTTCGAGCCCGTGAAGTAGAGCAGCGCGGCGCCGAAGCTCTCGGGCGGCACCAGCCGCAGGTCCACCTGCAGCCCGTCCCTGAGCCGCACGCTGCACTTGGTGTCGCCCCGCGCGATCGTCTCGGCGACCGATTCGTGGCCGGCGAACGCCGTCATCACGCTCCCGGGGTCGCCGCCCGTCACCAGCAGGTCGAGATCGCCGATGGTCTCGCTGCGGCGGCGGAACGAACCCGCCAGCTCGACCTGCTTGACACCCTTCACGGCGGCGACGTGGTCTCGCAGCGCGTGCGCGAGCGGCCAGGCCGCCGCCAGCAGCGTGCGGCCCGACCACTGGCTCGCGGTGGCGAGCGCCTTGAGCACGTTCTGCTCGACCTTCTCGCCGAAGCCGGGCAGGTCACGCAGCTTTCCGCCCTTCGCCGCCTTCTCCAGCGCCTCGCGGTCGCGAATGCCGAGCGTCTCGAACAGAGTCTTCACGCGCCTGGGACCCAGGCCCTGCAGTTCGGTGAAGTCCACCACCGCGTCGGGGATCTTCGCCCGCAGCTCGTCGTCGAGCTCCGTGCGCCCGGTGCCGACCAGGTCGCGGATCTTGCCCGCGAGATCCTTGCCGATGCCCTTGATCTCCTCGAGCGCGCCGGGCGTGCCGGCGATCGCGCTCATCGCCTCGGGGTGCGCTCCGACGATGCGCCCGGCCTCGCGATAGGCGCGAACCCGGAACGGATTCGCCCCCTCGATCTCGAGGCGGACGGCGAGCCGCTCGAGCACCCGCCCGATCTCGGCGTTGGTCATCGGTGTGCCCCGACCCGCTTGAGGAACTCGGCTTCGCTGATGACCTTGATGCCGAGCCGCTGCGCGTCCTCGAGCTTGCTGCCGGCGCCGGGGCCGGCCACGACCAGCGTGACCTTGCGGTTGACGCCCGAGGTGACCTTCGCGCCCGCGCGTTCGGCGAGGCGCTGGGCGTCGGGACGCGGCATGGTCTCGAGGCCGCCGGTGAACACGACCGTCTCGCCGTCCAGCGGCTGCGGGCCCGGCGGCCGCGCCTCGGCGACCGGCCGCACTCCGGCCTTCAGCAGCCGCTCGAGGACGCGCCGCGTGCGCTGGTTCGAGAAGAAATGGTGGACGCTCTCGGCGACCTCGGGCCCGATGCCGCGAATCTCCTGCAGCTCCTCCTCGCGCGCGTCCATGACGCCGGACAGCGCGCCGAAGTGGCCCGCCAGCAGGCCGGCGACGGTGGCTCCGACGTGCTCGATGCCGAGCGCGAACAGGAACCGGTCGAGCCGCGGCTTCTTGCTCGCCTCGATCGCCGCCGACAGGTTCTCGATGGACTTCTCGGCGAACCCCTCGAGGCCGACGAGGTCAATGGGCGTCAGGTGATAGATGTCGGCGAGGTCCCTGATGAGGCCCTTCTCGAGCAGCTGCTTCACCGTCTTGTCGCCGAGCCCGACGATGTCCATGGCCCCGCGCGAGGTGAAGTGCGTCAGGTGGCGCTCGAGCTGCGCCGGGCACGACAGGCCGTTCGTGCACAGGTGCGAAGCCCCCTCGCGCACCACCTTCGCGCCGCACACCGGGCACGCATCGGGCAGGACGAACGCCTTCGTGCCGCGCGGGCGCCGGTCCACCAGCACTTCGACGACCTCGGGGATCACGTCGCCGGCGCGCCGCACGCGCACCGTGTCGCCGACACGTACGTCCTTGCGGTCGATCTCGTCCTGGTTGTGCAGCGTCGCCCGCGAGACGGTGACCCCGGAGACGTCCACGGGCTGGAGCTGAGCGACCGGCGTGAGCTTTCCGGTGCGGCCGACCTGCACGACGATGTCGAGCACCTTCGTGAACTCCTCGCGCGGCGGAAACTTGAACGCGAACGCGTAGCGCGGCGAGCGCGAGCGCACGCCCAGCCGCGCGTGCGTCGTGCGGTCGTTCACCTTGAGCACCACGCCGTCGATCTCGTAGGGCAGCGTGTCGCGCTTCGCGGCCATCGCCGCGTGATAGGCGACCACCGCTTCGATGCCCTCGCAGCGGCGCGACGAGCGCTCGACGCGGAATCCCCACGCGCGCAGCCCTTCGAGCAGATCGAGCTGCGTGTCGAACCCGGCTTCGTCGGCGGAGAGCAGGTCGTAGGCGTAGAAGTCGAGCCGGCGGGAGGCGGTGAGCGCCGGGTCGAGCTGCCGCACCGTGCCCGCGGCCGCGTTGCGCGCGTTGGCGAACGGTTCCTCGTCGTCCTCGATGAGGCGCCGGTTGAGCGCCTCGAACTCGGGCAGCGGCATGAGCGCCTCGCCACGCACCGCGAGCTGCCCGCGCCGCCCGCCCGCGGGGCCCTCCTCGCGCAGGCGGAGCGGGATCGCGCGGATCGTGCGAAGGTTCTCGGTCACGTCCTCGCCGGTCTCGCCGTCGCCGCGCGTCGAGCCGCGCACGAGCACGCCGTCCTCGTAGACGAGCTCGATGCTCAGCCCGTCGAACTTGGGCTCGGCGGAATAGACCACCTCGCCCGCGAACAGGCCCTCGTCGAGTCCGAGCCCCTTCCTGACCCGCGCGTCGAACTCGCGCGCCTCCTGCTCGTTCATGATCGACTCGAGCGAGCCCATCGCGCTCGTGTGCTTCACCTTCCGAAAGCCGGCCCGCAGGGCGCCGCCGACGCGCAGCGTGGGCGAGTCGGGCGCGCGCAGCTCCGGGTGGGCCTCCTCGAGCTCGCGCAGTTCGCGGAACAGGCGGTCGTACGCGGCGTCGGAGATGCCCGGCTTGTCGAGCGCGTAGTAGCGGTAGTCGTGCTCACGGATCTCCGCCGCGAGCTGCTCGATTCTCCGGCGGGCCTGCTCGCGCGTCACGACGTCCAGGCTCCCGCGAGCTGCAGGAGCCGCGCGAGCTGCACGTCCGAGAGCGGCATCACCGACAGGCGCGAGTTGCGCACCAGCTCGGTCGCACGCAGCACGAGGTCCGTCTTGAAGGTCGCGAGCGGCACGGGCGAGGGCAGCGACTGGCCGGGGGAGAGGTCCACGACGGCGCGCTTCGGGTCCTTCAGCTTCGGGTCCGTGTACGGGTCGCCGGCGGCGTACGCCAGGCCGACGGCGCGCTTCTCGGCGCCGGTGTGGTAGATCACGACCACGTCACCCTTCTTCACCTTGCGCAGGTGGATCAGCGCGAGGGCGTTCGAGATCCCCTCCCAGACCGCCCGCCGATCGCGCACCAGGTCGGCGAAGGCGTAGTCCGAGGGTTCCGTCTTGAAGAGCCAGGCGGCCATGGAACCGGCAGGTTAGTCGCCCGCTCGACGCGGCCGCAAACGGGCCGCGGGCCCGCTCACGGCCATGCCATGGCCGCGACGCTCACCAGGCTCGAGTCCCGCTCCTCGCTCTGCGCGTAGCCGAGCGAACGGCCCGCTCCGGGAGCGGCGGCGCGCAGCATCACGTAGGTCGGCGCGAAGCCGCAGATGCGCGTCGCGTCGTCCTGCGCCGCGATGCCGCCGAACCAGCCGTCCGCGTCGCCCGACGCCGCGGCGGCGATCGCGGCCTCGTCCACGCGGCGCACCTCGGTCCGGACCTCGTCCACCACGCGGGGATCGCCGAAGCGCGGGCCGACATGGGAGAAATCCACGCCCGCGACATAGACCGTCGTCCCGCCGAGCGCCGACTCGGCCTCCCGCAGCGCTTCGACGAGCGCGCCGACCGTCTCGTCCTCGCGCGGGGTGCGGCCTTCGTCCAGCAGGCGGTGGAAGCCGCCGCACAGAATGGGAACGATCGTGAACGGGGCGCCGCCGAGGCGGCGCTGCAGGTAGAGCACCTGGAACTCGATCGAGTGCTCGTCGCGGTGCGCCAGTTCGCCGCGATACGCGGACTCGCCGAGCTTCGCGGCGACGCGGTCCACGAACGCGGTGTCGGTCATCGCCTTGCCGAGCGGCGTCTGGAAATGCTTGCGCGTGAGCGCGAAGAACTCGCCGACGAGATTGTGCCCCGTGCCGAGGATCACCACCCGCAGCGGCGCCGGAGGGGGAACGGGAATCTCGAGGAAGGCCCTCGCCATGAGCGCGCCCTCGCGGCGCGGATCGAGGTGCGGCGCCAGCACGGCACGGGGGACCGTCGCGCCCGCCGCGGCGGAACCCGCGGCGTCGCGGGCGGCCGCCGCCCCGGCAAAGTGCTCATCGAGCATCGTCTCCAGCGCCTCGCGTTCGGCCGGGTACGAAACGCCTTCGAGCGCGGCCGGGCGGATCTCGAGCGCGTGGTAGCGGGCCCGTGCCTCGGCGAGCGCGCGTTCGAAGCGCGGCGACTCGAGCATCAGCAGCTCGTCGAGCTGCGCGATGAAGTCGCGGATCATGTTGCCCACGCGCAGGTCCTTGCTCTCGCTCATGACCGCGGCGCTGATGTCGGTGAGCGAAACCGTGCCGTCCAGCAGCTGCAGGACCGCCAGCGATTCCAGCGGCAGCACGGGCTGCCCCGGGACGATGCCCATCGGGTCGTTGACGACCAGCAGCTCGCGCTCGCCGTCGCGCACGGGCAGGATCATGAGCTGCCGCAGCCGCGGGTACTCGGGCAGGTCCTCGGCGCTCTCGCGCACGGTTCCGGGCGGCAGGATGATGCGGGGCTTCTCGGCGGGCTCCCCGGCGCCGGGAATGATGAGGCGCGACTTGGTCGGCGGATCGTCGGGCGTGAGCGGCATGAGCTTTCCTGAAGGAAGGTCGAACGCGGCGGGAGCCGCAGTCTAGCCGATTCGCGGACCCGGCGCGGAGGCGGTCGCGCGTTCCCGGGCGCTTCGCGTGGCGCTCCGCGGGCGTGGCATGCGCGCCCGCCCCGCGCGGCGCGAGTCCCGGACCTTCCGCCGCCACTCGCCCGCGGGATCGCGCGTGCGTTTTGGGCGCGCTTGCCCCAATATGCGCCCGGCATGACGACTCAGGCGATGGGCAAGCTCCTCGATTCGTACCTCACCGACCTCGAAGGCCAGCCGGGCTTCTGGCGGGGCGTGCGCAACGAAGTGCCCGTTTTCGTCTTCAGCGACGACGAGCACGACCGCATGCGCATCATGTCGCCCATCGGCGTGGTCGAGGAGCTCGAGCCGGACCTGCTGCACGTGCTGCTGCAGGCCAACTACGACCGCGCCCTGGACGCCCGCTACGCGATGCGCAACAACGAACTGTGGTCCATGGTCGTGCACCCGCTCGCGACGCTCGCGACCGACGACCTGCCGGCCATGTTCGACCAGGTGACGACGCTGGTGAAGAACACCGGCTCGACCTTCGCCTCGACCGAGCTCGTCTTCCGCTCCTTCCCGGCCGACCAGATCGTGATCGAGACCGAGGACGACGAAGACGACGAGGACGAGGACGGCGACGGAGCCGGCGACGACTCTCCGGAGGACGACGACCTGGACGAGGACGAAGGGCAGGGCAAGGGCGGGTCCGGCTCGCGATGAATCCCGCCAACGGCGACGTTCCCGCGATCGGCATCGAGGTCCGGGTGGATCGGGCGACGGTCCTGCCCGGCCGCGTCTGGTGCGCCGAGCGCCCGCGCGCGGTGATCGCCGTCGTGCACGGGCTGGGAGATCACAGCGGCCGCTACGCGGCGTTCGCCTCCGACATGGTGCGCGCCCGCTGCACGGTCGTCGCGCTCGACCTGCCCGGCCATGGCGAGGCGCCCGGCCCGCGCGGCGACATGCCCTCCTGGGTCGCCGTCCGCGAACAGGTGCTGCCGGCCATGTTTACCGCCCCGCGCGGCTTGCCGGACCAGCCGGCCGACCTGCCGCGCATCCTGCTCGGGCACAGCATGGGGGCGGTGCTCGCCCTCGACTACGCGCTCGCCCACCCGCGCGAACTGCTCGCCCTGGTGGTGAGCGCGCCCGCGCTGCGCATTCCCGCCCCTCCCTGGTGGAAGCTCACGCTCGCGAACGTCGCGCGCGCCACCGCGCCGAGCACGGGGTTCGCGAACGGTCTCGACCCCGACGGACTCTCGAGCGATCCCGAGGTGGTGAAGGCCTATCGCGAGGATCCACGCGTGCACGACCGAATCAGCCCGCGCCTTTACTTCGCGTTCAACGAGGCGCGCCAGCGCTGCCTGCGGGAGGCGCGCACGCTGCAGGTGCCGACGCTGATCCTGCAGGGCATGGCCGATCGGATCGTGGACCCGAAGGGCGCGCTCGAGTTCGCGGGCGCCTGCCCGCACGGCATGATGCGCTTCGTGACGCTCAAGGACGTCCGTCACGAGCCCTTCAACGACACCGGGCGCGAGGCGGTGATCCGCGACCTCGCCGCCTGGCTCGACGCGGTGCTGGTGGTGTGAGCGCGGGAACCATCGTCTCGGTTCGCACCGGCCGCGCGCGCGAGCGGGCGCGCCCGGACTGGGACCGGCACGCGGACCGCACCTGGCGTTCGGCCTACGGCAAGGACGAGCGCGAGGGTCCCGTGCGCGTGACCGCCCTCGGTCTCGAGGGCGACGAGCAGGCCGACCTGGCCGTGCACGGGGGCCCGCAACAGGCGGTGCTCGCCTACGCGGCCGCGCACTACCCGAAATGGCGCGAGGTCCCGGGACTCGAGGCGATGGGCCCGGGCGGCCTGGGCGAGAACCTCACCGTCGAAGGCTTCGACGAATCCGGTGTGTGCATCGGCGACGTCTTCGAAGCCGGCGACGTGACGCTTCAGGTCTCACAGCCGCGCGGCCCGTGCGCCGGCATCTCGCGCTGGTGGAACGAGCCGCGCATGGTCGCGCTCGCGACCGAAAGCATTCGCATCGGTTGGTACCACCGGGTCGTGCGCGAGGGATCGTTGGCCCGCGGCGACACGTACCGTCTGATCGAGAGGCCGAATCCGTCGTTGAGCGTGGCGCGTGTCTTCCGGCTGCGCGCCGGACTCGAGCGCGACCCGGCCGCCGCCGCGGCGATCGCGCGCTGCCCGGATCTCTCGCCCGAGTGGCAGGGACACCTGACCGGGGTGGCGAGCAAGGGCTGACGGCGCCGGTTCGCGCCCGCTCCGGGGGACGACCATGGATGAGAAAGAGCGTGACGAGCCCGGGGGTTCGGACGCCTTCTTCGCGCAGGTCTACGACGAGCTGCGGGCGATCGCGCATTCGCGAATGCTGCGGGAACGGCAGGGGCAGACGCTGCAATCCACCGAGCTCGTGCACGAGGCCTACTTGCGGCTGTCCCACGGCGATCCGGCGTGGCGGAACCGCGGCCACTTCTTCGCCGCCGCCGCCGAGGCGATGCGCCGCATTCTCATCGAGCGCGCGCGGGCGCGCGGGCGCGTGAAGCGGGGAGGGGACGAGGCCGGGCGGCCCCCGAAGAAGGTCCCGCTGGACCTGCCGCAGGTCGCCGAACTGGCCGACGATCGCGATCCGGAGGCCGTGCTGGTGCTGGATCGGGCGATCGAGCGTCTCGCGCGGATCGACGAGCGGGCCGCGCAGGTGGTCAGGCTGCGCTTCTACGCGGGGCTCAGCGTGGAGGAGGTGGCCGGAGTGCTCGACACCTCGAAGAGCACGGTCCTCCGTGACTGGGAGTTCGCGCGAGTCTGGCTCTACTCGGAATCCGGACGAGCGGAGGACGAGGCGGCGGGAGCGTAGTCACCGGGTTCCGTGACGTCGCCCGCCGCGGCGCGGCGGGAGCGGCCCTCCTCGATGCCTCCCACGCGGAGTTCCCCACGGGGCCGCCCGCGAACGAAACCTATCCCGGAGGTGACAGGAGCGGGGCCAGCTCCTCGTAGCGAGAGATCGCGTCCCCGGTCGCTCCCCACAGTCGCGCTTCGCGAAGCTTTTCCCTCGCGCCCGCCAGATTGCCGCCACGAACCCGGACCGCGGCCCACGTCAGGGTGATCGTCGCAAGGTCGGGCCCGGTCTCGCCGGAGTCGCCTCGCCAGAGCCGGATCGCACGCGCCAGCATCGCCTCGGCATCGGCGTGCCGTTGCTCGAGCGACCTCAGGTAGCCACGTTCGGCGACGTACACGGCTCGCGAGCGCCGGCGTCCCGCGTCGGACGAATCCAGCAGGCCCTCGGCCCTTTCGTACATGCGATCGGCCGCCGCGAAGCGGCCCGCGTCGCGCAGCACGCTCGCGTAGCTGCCGCAGGCCTCCGCGTTGAGGACGTTGGCCGGATCCTCGCGATCGAAGGTCGCGATCACCTGGCGGAACGCCGACTCCGCACGGGCCGTGTGGCCCGCGCTGGCGAGGGCCCGTGCCAGGTTCATCTGGACCTCGGCCGTGCGCAGACTGTGGAGGCCGTAGAGTCCCGCTCGGATGCGCCAGGACTCCTCCGAGCGCGAGACGGCGGCGGCGACATTTCCAACCGCGAGGTGCAGGATGCCGAGCGTGTTGAGCGGAATCGCCAGATCAGGTTCCCGGCCGGACTTCCTGAGTATCGCCACCGCCTCCTCTCCGGCCGCGATCGCATCGCGATAGCGTCCGAGACTGATGAGCGCCTCGACCTTGCCATCGAGTGCGCCGGCGATCCCGGGGTGGTCCGGTGGGTAGATCCCACGCGCGAGTGCGACGCCGGCGTCGGCGTGAGCGACGGCCCGCGCCGTGTCGTTGCGCCCACCGTAGAACTCGGCCATTCGCTGGTGGAGGTTCACGGTCCAACTCGGCCAGCGACGGCTCGCCTCGGACAATGAAAGGGCGCGCCGGTAGAAGCTTTCCTGATCGGCGTAACGACCATCGTTGCGGGCGATGTGGCCGCGCGAGGCGTTCAGGCTGATCAGCTCGAACGTGTCGGGACGAACGGTGGACTCCACGAGTGCCATCGCCTTCGCGAGGACGGAGTCGGCCTGCTTCGAGTCGCCCCGGTCGTTGAGCCACTGCCCCTTGACCCGCAGGCACCGGGCCACGAGGTCCGGGTCAGGGTCGCGCGACCGCTCGAGCGTCCCGAGCGCGCGATCCATCAGCGCGCTGATTTCAGGGTCGTGCCTGCGGCCCGCCACGCGGAGTCCATGGGCCAGTTCGTAGAGCTGACGGACCACGAGTCGCGTCTCGGGCGCCGGGCCCGAGTCCACCAGTGCGAGCGCCTCCCGCAGGAGCGTCAGGCCCTGATCGTCGAGCGCGATGTTGAGGTGCGCGGTGCCCATCGCGGTCAGCAGCCTCGCCCGGACCACCGTGTCGTCCAGTGGCGTGCTGCGGATGCGCCGGGTGCCCTCGTCGAGCAGCATGGGCGCGGTCAGCGACTGTCCGCGCGCCCGATCGGGACCCGCCGCCGCGAACAGCTCGACGAGGAAATCCGAAACCTGCCTCGCCGCCGCGGACTCGCGCCCGGCGGCGCGTTCGGCGCGCACCGCCCGCGTCAGGCCGATGGTCGCCGCGATCCCGCCGGCCACGATCGCGAGCATCACCAGCGCCGCCGCCGCCACGCCCACCCTGTGGCGACGCGCGAACTTGCGCAGGCGGTAGGCCGCGCTCGGCGCACGCGCCAGGACCGGCTCGTTGGAGAGGTACCGGCGCACGTCCGCCGCCAGTTCGGACGCCGAGGCGTAGCGCCGGTCCGGTTCCTTCTCCAGCGCGCGCAGCGTGATCCACTCCAGCTCGCCCCGAAGCTGGCGGCGCAGCGTGCGTTCGTCCGAGGCCCGACGATCGGCCAGCTCCGCGGTGGCGCCGCGATCGAACCGGACCGCGAGGCCCGGCGGCTCCTCCTCGCGAATGATGCGGATCGCTTCGCTCCATTCGGCGTTCTGCAGGCGCGCTCGATCGAACGGAAGTTCGCCCACGAGCAGCTCGTACAGGACGACACCCAGCGAGTAGATGTCCGAGCGCGTGTCCACGTGCGCGCGAATCGCGCCCGCCTGCTCCGGGCTCATGTAGCCGAGCGTGCCGAGCACCATGCCCTCACGCGTCATCTGGCTCCGGTCGTCGGCCGTGTCAACGATCGCCTTTCCGATTCCGAAATCGATCACCTTGAGCGTCGTTCCGCGCTCACCGCGCGCCACGAGCAGGTTCGAGGGCTTGAGATCCCGGTGGACGACGCCGCGCTGGTGCGCATGCTGGACGGCATCGCAGACCGCGGCGAACAGCTCGAGCCGCTCCCGCAGCCGCAATCGCTCGGCATCGCAGTAGGCGGTGATCGGAAGCCCCGGGAAGTACTCCATCGCGAAGTACGGGCGTCCCGACTTCGCCTCGCCCGCGTCGTACACCCGCGCGATCGCGGGATGGTCCATGAGGGCGAGCGCCTGGCGCTCGCTCTCGAAACGCGCGATGACCAGGCGGGTGTCCATGCCCGGCTTGATGAGCTTGAGGGCGACCTGGCGGCGGATCGGACGATCCTGCTCGGCCAGGTACACGATGCCGAATCCGCCCTGACCCAGCGGGCGGACGATTCGATACGGACCGACGAGGCTTCCGGGCTCGGGAGCCTCGCCCGCGCCCTCGGGCCGCGCCGGCGCGAGGAAAGAGCCCATGGACTCGGCGCTCTCGAGGAGTGCTTCCATCCGCCGCCGGAGCCCGGGCTGTCCGGCCAGCGCGCGATCGACGAATGCGGCGCGCTCGGCCCTCGGCAGCTTGATCAGCTCGCCGTAGAGGTCGCGCAGGAGGCGCCACTCCGCAACGCTGAGGTCGCCTGACTCGGACGGTCGGTCGTGATCGGACATGAGCGGTGGGCCGGAAGTCTAGCCGAAGGCCATGGGCGCGTGGCGGGTGATTTCCGCGGGGTCGGGTGACACCTCCCGGAGATTTCCGTCGCATGAGCATCGAAGCCCGTTCGCCGACGCTCCAACCACGAGGTGTCCCATGGCTCGCCGCCCGTTGCCCGCCACGCCCAGACACGGCGCTCGGAGCGCTTCCGTCGCCCCGAGACTCGACCGCTTCCTCCCCGGTCATGCGCATCGCAATGTCGCCCGCATGGCCCGCGGCATCGCCCTGTTCCTCGTTCTCCTGACCGGGACGCCCACGTCGGGGCTGGCCGCGCCCGGGGATCTCGACGGGGCATTCGCGGGCATCCTCGACCCGACCGTCGGTCAGAACGTCATGTGTCATGCGGTGGCACCGGACGGGAAGATCGTCCTGGCGGGAACCTCCGGCAGCTCGATCGTGGTTTGTCGCCGCCTGCCCAATGGTGAACCGGACGTCAGCTTCGGGGGCGATGGCACGGTCAGTGTCACGCATCCGGACGGGCCGGTATCCGCTCGCAGCGTCGCGGTTCAAAGCGACGGCAAGATCGTCGTGGCTGGACAGGGCAACTATGACGGCTACAGGGACTTCCTGGTGGTTCGGCTTCTGAGCTTCGGAGCGCTCGACCCTGGCTTCAGCGGGAACGGCTTTGCTTCCGCGTGGATATCGCAGGCCGCGAACTACGCCCGAAAGGTGTTGATCCAGCCCGATGGCAAGATCGTCGTCGCCGGTTCGGCCCTTGTCCAGGGCGACTACGATTTCGCGGCGGCGAGGTTCAATTACGATGGAACGCCCGACGCGAGCTTCAGCGGCGACGGAAAGACGAGCGTCGGCGGATTCCAGGCGTTCGGTGGGAACGATGAGTGCTACGACGCGGTTCTTCAGGCCGACGGCAAGCTGGTCATGGTGGGCGGCTCGGTCGGCTACTCGCTGCTCGATGAGGACTTCGCTCTGGCTCGGCTCAATATGGACGGCTCGCTCGACGGCAGTTTCGACGGCGACGGCAGGTTGAAGACGGGCTTCGGCGACTTCTACGACCGGGCTCTTGCCGTGGCGATTCAACCGTCGGATCAGCGCATCGTCGTCGTGGGCCAGGGGAGTTCCCTGGGCGAAGCAGGACGTGCCGCGCGGTACTACAGCTCGGATGGCTCACTCGACGGGTCTTTCGACGGTGACGGCAAGATGAACCTGCCGCTGATCGCCCACGACGTGGACATCAACACGGCGGGAAAGATTGCAATCATCGGGATCGACCCCGGCAAGGATGCGCGCGCTCTGCGCTTGAATAACAACGGCACTCCCGACCCGGAGTGGCAGGAAGACGGAGACGTCTTCGTCGACGAGGATATCTTCGAGCCTCCTTCGTTGTCGCTGCTTGCCGACGGCCGCGTCCTCACGGTCGTGCCGAAGGAGGGCGATTGCCGGCTTCGGCAATGGTGGGCGAACGGGGTGCTCGAAAGTGGCGGCACGCAGGTTGCGGCGTTCGACGACGTGACGTTTCCGCGCGGCTCCCATGAAGTCGCGCTCGACGCCGCGGTCCTGTCCGATGGAAAGATCGTCCTTGCCGGGACCGTTTCGACCCCCCAGTTCACGGAGTCCGACTTCGCGCTGACACGTTTCCGCTCGAACGGCATCCTCGACAACTCTTTCGGGGTCCACGGGCGGGTCGCACTCTCACTCGGCGACTTCGACTACGCCCGCGCGATGGCGGTCCAGCCCGACGGCAGGATCGTCGTCGCCGGTTACACCGGAACCGGCAGCGCCGTGAACTTCATGATCGCCCGCTTCCACTCCAACGGCAGCCTCGACAATTCATTCGGTTTCGGCGGATTCAACGCGCTGGACTTCGCCGGCGGAGCCGACTACGGCTGGGCGATCGCGTTGCAGCCGGACGGCAGGATCCTGGTGGCGGGAACGGTCTTCAACGGAGTGCGCAACGTCTTCGGCGTGGCCCGCTTCGGCAGCGACGGCACGCTCGACCGCTCCTTCGACCTCGATGGCAAGCAGTTCTACGAGTTCTCGGTCGGACCCACCCACTGGGCGTCCGCGATGGTCGTGCAGGCGAGTGGGCGGATCGTCGTGGGCGGGCACGTCGGCGGCGATTTCGCCCTCGTGGCATTCACCCCGGCGGGCGGCGTGGATTCGAACTTCGGCACCTTCGGCAGGACGATCCGAAACCTCGGTGGGGACGACTACCTCGAGGCGCTGGCGATCGCGCCGAATGGTTGGATCTACGGGGTGGGATCGCGCTTCATCGGCGGGAACGGCGACTGGGCGATCGCCCGGTGGACGGCGAATGCCGGCCTCGTCCCGTGCAACCCGACCTGTCCTTGGACGACCGCGTTCCGGGACTTCGGCGCCACTTCGGGCTGGGCCGAAGCGATCGACTTCAGAGGCGACGGCAATTTCGTCGTGGGGGGCACCGCAGGGTCCAATGCTCACTGGGCGCAGTTCACCCCAGGCAGCACGGCGCCGGTGGTCGCCGGCTTCGCGACGTTCCCCGGCCTCGCGACCAACGGGACCGCCGTGCGCTTCGCCGGCGCGAACCGTGTCGTGCTCGCAGGGTCGCACGGCTTTCAGGGCGACAACAACATGATCGTGAGCAAGTTCGAGACGACGCTCAACGCGACGGTCTCCGTGGACGAGCCCATGCCGATCGCCGCCACCCTCCGGATGGCGGCGCCGTACCCCAATCCGCTCATCGGCCGTTCGACGATCAGCTTCGAGTTGCCCCAAACCCGGACGGTGCGGCTGGCGATTCACGACGTGTCCGGGCGCCGGGTGCGGTTGCTTCAGGATGGGGAGCTTGTCGCGGGAGCGCACCAGCGCCTCTGGGACGGCACCGACGACCAGGGACGCTCCGTTGCCGCGGGTGTCTACTTCGCACGGCTCGACGCGGGCTCGGAGCAGGCGTCCGCGTCGCTCGTCGTGATCCGGTGACGAATCCGGTAGGACTCGAAGTTTGCCGTTTTCGCGGGCTGGCCCGGGCGATAGAATTCACGACCTTGCGACGACCTTCCGGAGGCCCCATGAAACCTGTTCATCCGTCACACGATCTTGTGGACCGCCAGCCGACGCCGGGCGCCCCCCGGAGATCGCCGGCCGGCATCGTGCGCGCGATCCCTCTCGCTCTCGCGGCCCTCGCCCTCGCGCCGCTCGCCGCCTCCGCGCAGGCCTTTGGCGTCGCGGCGCGCGTGGACCTGCAGACCGGTCCCGGGCCGCGCTGGGTCGCGACCGGCGATCTGAACGGCGACGGAAAGCTCGACCTCGTCACCGCGAACTACAGCTCCAACACCGTCTCGGTTCTGCTCGGACTGGGGGGCGGCGCCTTCGCGGCCAAATCGGACTTCGTCTCGGGCGCGACCGTGAACATGGTGGCGATCGGCGATCTGAACGGCGACGGCAAGCCCGACCTCGCGACGGCCAACTACGGCGCGGCCACCGTCTCGGTGCTGCTCGGCAACGGCGCCGGCGGTTTCGGCGCGAAGACCGACATCCCGGTCGGGCTCGCGCCGCAGGCGATCGTCATCGCCGACCTGAACGGCGATGGGCGACCGGACCTCTCGTGCGCGAACGGCAACTCGAACAGCGTCTCGGTCCTGCTGGCGAACGGCGCGGGTGGCTGGATCCGGACCGACTACACGACCGCCTCCAACCCGATCGGGGTGACGATCGCGGACGCCGACGGCGACGGCCGGCTCGACCTGCTGTCGGCCAACTTCTACGGCAACTCGGTCTCGCTGTTCCTCGGCGACGGGGCGGGCGGCTTCGGGCCGCGGACGGACTATCCGACCGGCGGAAATCCCGGATCGGTCGCGGTCGAAGACGTGAACGGCGACGGTGTCGCGGACCTGGGCGTCGCGACAGGGGGCAACTCGAGCGTCGCGGTCATGCTCGGCGATGGCGCCGGCGGTTTCGGATCGCCGACGCTCTACCTCAGCCCCTCCGGGGTGTTCACGGTGCTGTTCGCCGACGTGGACGGCGACGGCCGCGCCGATCTCGTCTCGTCGTCCGGCGGCGCGAATCTCACGTCCGTGCGTCCGGGAGACGGCGCCGGCAACTTCGGGTTCCGGACGGACTACTCGACCGGCAGTGGCGGCTACTGTTCCACCGTCACCGACGCCAACGGGGACGGCCGCGCCGACATCCTGGTCGCCAATCTGTTCGCCTCGACGGTGACGGCGCTGTTCGGCAGCGGGACGGGAGGTTTCGCGCCACGGACCGACGTCACGACCGGGGTGGGCCCGCAGGCGGTCGCGATCGGAGACCTGAACGGCGACGGCCGGCCGGACGTCGCGGTCGCGAACAGCGGCGCCGCCACGCTCTCGGTGCTGCTGGGGGACGGCGCGGGAGGTCTTGCGCCGAAGACCGATTTCGCGACCGGTGTTGGGCCGCGGTCGGTGGCGTCGGCGGACCTCAACGGCGACGGTGCGTTGGATCTCGCCACGAGCAACTACACCGCCAACACGATGTCGGTGATGCTCGGCAACGGCGCGGGCGGCTTCGGTCCCCGAACGGACTACGCCGCGACCGCCACGCCGAACTTCGTCGCGCTTCGGGACATCAACGGCGACGGCAGGTCCGACATGGAGGTCGCGAACATCGGAGCGAGCACTGTTTCGGTCTTTCTCGGAACCGGCGCCGGCACGTTCGGGCCGAAGATCGATTATCCGACCGGAGGGCAGTTGACCTCGCTCGCGATCGCCGACCTGAACGCCGACGGCCGGCCGGACATCGTGACGACGAACATCTTCGCCAACTCGGTCTCGGTCCTGCTCGCCGATGCCTCGAACACCTTCCCGACTCATGTCGAGTACGCGGTGAACGGACGGCCCTACTCGGTGGCGATCGCCGACTTCAACGGCGACGGCCGGCCCGACCTGGCGGTCGCGAACTTCGACGGTCACAACGTGTCCATCCTGCTCAACGCCGGGAGTGGCACGTTCGCCGGCAAGGTGGACTACCCGACGGGATTGTCACCCCAGTGCGTTCGCGCCGCGGACCTGAACGGCGACGGCCGGCTGGACCTCGCGGTCGCGAACGGCAATTCGAGCACCGTTTCGATCCTGCTCGGGACGGGCACGGGCACGTTCGGTCCGAAGACGGACATCGTCTCGGGAAGCAACGGGCAGGATCTGGCGATCGGCGACCTGAACGGCGACGGCCGGCCCGATGTGGTTTCGACGAAGCAGTTCACGAACAACGTCGCGGTCTTCCTCGGCGCGCCGTTCACCACCACCGCGCTCACCGTGAGCCCCAGCCCGTGCGTGCTCGGAGCGCCGATGACGCTCGACGCGGCGGTCTCGGTCGTGGCCCCCGGCTCGGGTACGCCCGCCGACTCGGTGCGGTTCTTCGACGGGACGACGCTGCTCGGCACGGCGCCGGTCTTCGCGGGCCACGCGGGGCTGGTGTTGTTCGCGCCGCGCGTCGGCCCGCGCAGTTTCTCGGCCCGCTACAAGGGCGACGGCCGCGTACTCGGCAGCTTCGCGACGCCCGCGGCCGTCCGCGTGGTCGCCTCGGCCGCCCCCGCGATCGCGGGCATCTCCGACGTCGGCGGCGACCAGGGCCGCGCGCTGCGGCTGCGCTTCCGTGCGAGCGGCTTCGACTATCTCGGTTCCGCCCGCCCGATCGCGCGCTACGACGTCTTCCGGCGTATCGAGCCCGGGCTCGCGCCGGCGGCGATCGCGAAGCCGGCGGCGGCCGCCGCGGCCTCGGCGTCCGCGGCCCGGCTCGCGGAGCTCGCCGCGGCGGGCTGGGAGCAGATCGGCAGCGTCGCGGCCCGCACCGACACGGCGTACAACCTCGTGGTGCCGACCCTGGCCGATTCGAACGCCGGCGGCCTGCATCGCGCGGCGTTCTTCGTCAGCGCGGCGACCCTGACGCCGGGCATCTACTACGATTCGGCGCCCGACTCGGGCTACTCGGTGGACAACCTTCCGCCCGCGCCGCCGGCGCCCTTCACCGCGTCGTTCTCCGCCGGCGTCACCGCGCTGCACTGGGGCGCGAACACGGAGTCCGACCTCTGGTATTACCGGCTCTACCGCGGCAGCTCGTCCGGTTTCACGCCCGGGCCCGGCAACCTCGTGGCGACCCGCAGCGACACCGCGTACGCCGATCCCGGTCCGCCGGGCGGCTACTACAAGTTGTCGGCCGTGGACGTGAACGGCAACGAGAGCGGCTACGCGCTCGTCACGCCCGCGGGCACCACGGGAGTGGAGGGCGGCGCCGCGCCGGCTTTCGCGCTCGAGGGACCGACGGCGAACCCGCTGACCGGTGGCCGGCTCGACATCGCGTTCGCGCTGCCCGACGGGGCGCCCGCGCGGCTCGAGCTGCTCGACGTGGCCGGCCGGCGCCTCGCCACGCGCGAGGTGGGCGCGCTCGGCGCGGGGCGGCACGTCGCGCGGCTGGGCGAGGGCCACGCCGTCGCGCCGGGGCTCTACTTCGTGCGGCTGTCGCGCGGGGAGGCGTTCCGGATCGCGCGAGTCAGCGTGCTCGACTAGCTCGGCGCGACCCGCGGCAGGAGCGATCGTGGCTGCCCGGCGGCCACCCATTGGGTGGCCGCCGCGGCCTGCGGTCCCCGGGCGCGCGGCGGCGCGTACGCGCTCACCGCAACAGCATCGAGAGCGCCGCGCGCCAGCGCGCGACCTCACGGCGGCGCCAGGCGGCGCCCTGGCGCGGACGGAACTCGCGTTCGAGTCGCCGCGCAGCGGCGAGTTCGCGGGGCGATCGCCAGAAGCCCGTCGCGAGCCCGGCCAGCAGCCCCGCGCCGAGCGCGGTCGTCTCCACGACGCGCGGGCGGCGAACCGGCACGCCGAGCAGGTCGGCCTGCATCTGCATGAGCAGCGCGTTCCGCGTCGCGCCGCCGTCCACCTGCAGGGCGGTCAGGCGCGCGCCCGCGTCGCGGGCCATGGCCTCGACCAGATCGAGGCTCTGGAAGGCCAGCGACTCGAGCGCGGCGCGGGCCACGTGGGCGCGCGTCGTGCCGCGCGTGATTCCGGTGAGCGCCCCGCGCACGTCCGGGCGCCACCACGGCGCGCCGAGCCCGGCGAACGCCGGCACCAGCACGACCCCGCCCGAGTCGGGCACCGAGCGCGCGAGCGGCTCGCTTTCGGCGGCGTTCCGCAGGATGCCGAGGCCGTCGCGCAGCCACTGGAGGGCGGCGCCGGCGATGAACACGCTGCCTTCGAGCGCGTACGCGGCCTCGCCGCGCGGCCCGCAGGCCACCGTCGTGAGCAGCCCGGCGCGCGAGCGCACCGGCGCGCCCCCCGTGTGAAGCAGCAGAAAACAGCCGGTGCCGTAGGTGTTCTTCGACTGGCCGGCCCGCACACACCCCTGTCCGAACAACGCCGCCTGCTGGTCGCCGGCGACTCCCGCGACCGGCACGCCGCGGGGCAGGAAGCGCAGGCCGCGCGTCGCGCCGAAGTCGCCCGCGGACGGCCGCACCTCGGGCAGCGCTCCCGAGGGCACGCCGAAGCGGCGCAGCAGCGCGCTCTCCCAGCGCAGCGAGCGCAGTCCGAACAGCATCGTGCGTGAGGCGTTGGTCGGGTCGGTGGCGTGCACCGCGCCCCCGGTCATCTTCCAGACGAGCCAGGCGTCCACGTTGCCGAACGCGAGCCGGCCGGCGCGCGCGAGCGAGCGGGCGCGCGCGTGGTGCGCGAGCAGCCACTCGATCTTGGTGGCCGAGAAGTAGGGATCGCAGACGAGGCCCGTGGCGCGGCGGATCGCCGCGGCGTGGCGGCGCTGGAGCGCCTCGCAGCGCGCGGCGGTACGGCGGTCCTGCCAGACGATCGCGCGGGCGACGGGCTCGCCGGTGCGGCGGTCCCACAGGATCGTGGTCTCGCGCTGGTTGGTGACGCCGATCGCGGCGACGCCCGTCCGCGGCACCCGGGCGGCCGCGAGCGCGCGCGGAACGGCCGCTTCGACGCTCGCCCAGATTTCGTCGGGGTCGTGCTCGACCCAGCCGGGGGAGGGGAAGTGCTGCGGCAGCTCGGCGTAGCCGCGGCCGCGCACGGTGCCGCGGCGGTCGAGCACGAGCGCGGTGGTCCCGGTGGTTCCCTGATCGATCGCGAGCACGAACCTTTCCTTCACGGCCGGCCTCCTTGCAGTCCTTCGAGCGCGCGCGCGATGCGCTCGTCGCCCGCGCGCACGTCGGCTTCCCAGCGATCCACCTCCTCGCGTTCGCGCTCCGGGCTCCAGCCGAGCCGCCGCGCCATGCCCGCCGCCACTCCGGGCGCGGCCGCGAGCCCGCGGTCGTCCTCGAGCCAGTGCGTGCTGCGGCGGCGCAGCGTGTCCGCGAGCGAACGCGCGAACTCCTCGCCGGCGGCGTGCGCGCCGAGCGCGCCGGCATCCCCGGCGGCGGCGAACGGCGCCGGCAGCGGCACGTCGTCCCTCGCCGGCGGCGCGTCCTCGCGCCCGAGGAGTCGCGCGACCGCGGCGAGCGTGTCGCGCGCCATGACGCGGAAGGTCGTGTACTTGCCGCCGGCGGTCGTCACGACCGGGCCTTCGGTGACGACCCGATGCTCGCGCGAGGCGCTGCCGACGGCGCCGCCCGAATCGAGCAGCGGCCGCACACCCGCGAAGGCGGCGAGGGGCCGGCTCGCGGCAGCGCCCGGCAGCACGCGCGCGACCTCGGAGGCGAGGTAGCGGATCTCGTCCGGCGTGGGCTCGGTGTCGTCGGGCGATGGCGGCGACGCGGTCTCGACCTCGGTCGTGCCGACGAGCGAGCGGCCGGCGAAGGGCACGACGAAGAACGCACGGCCGTCGGAGGCCGCGGTGACCAGAACGCCGTGGCCCCGGGTGAGCGCCGGGTAGACGAGATGCGTGCCGCGCGAGGGCCGCAGCAGCGGCCGCGGGTCCGGGGCGCCGGGCGTGAGCGCCCGCGAGAGAAAGACGCGCGTGGCGTCGGTCCAGGCCCCGGTGGCGTTCACGATCGCGCGGCAGCGAAGCTCGCGCTCCTCGCGCGTCTCGCGGTCGCGGACGGACAGGACGAACTCGCCCGCGGCTTCGGCGCAGGGACGCGCGACGATGAGTTCGCGGCGCGTGAGGATTTCGGCGCCGTGTGCCGCCGCGTCGCGGGCGACCGCGACCGCCAGGCGCGCGTCGTCCATGACCCCGTCGGAGTAAAGCCCCGCGCCGAGCAGTCCGCGCGGCTCGAGGTCCGGTTCGAGCGCGAGGGCGGCGCGCGGGGTCGCCCAGCCGCGCGCGCTGAAGCCCGCCCGCCCCGCGAGCACGTCGTAAAGCCACAGCCCGGCGCGCAGCTTCCACGGCCGGAGCCGTCCGCCGCGGGCGAGCGGGACCATGAAGCGCACCGGGTGCGAGAGCGCGGGCGCCATGCGCGTGACGGCGGCCCGCTCGGCGAGCGCTTCGCGCACGAGCCCGAACTGGCCGTGCTCCAGGTAGCGCAGACCGCCGTGCAGCATGTGGCTCGAGGCGCTGCTCGCGCCGCAGGCGAGGTCGTCGCGCTCGATCAGCGCCACCGGCCAGCCGGCGCGCGCGGCAAGCCGCGCCACCCCGAGCCCGGTGACGCCGCCGCCCAGCACGACGACGTCGTGCGTCACCCGCGTTCGTCCCCGCCGGCGCCCAGGGCCTCGTCGAGCATGCGCTCGAGGTCGCCATACCTGGCGCGATAGTCCACCTGCGCGCGCGCGATCACCTCGCGCGCGGTTTCGGCGCCGTAGACACCGGCCAGCTCGACCGGGGCGTTGCGGGCGCCCGGCATGTTCTTGTAGGTGAGGAAGTAGTGCTGCAGCCGGTCCACCAGCACCGGGGGGCAGTGCTCGATCTCGGTCCAGCCCTCGTAGGTCGGGTCGCTCTCCAGCACGGCGATGATCTTGTCGTCCACCTCCTCGCCGTCGAACATGCGCAGGCCGCCGATCGGGCGCGCGCGCACCATGAGCCCGCCGTGGTTGATCGAGCGTTCGGTCAGCACGCACACGTCGAGCGGATCGTTGTCGCCGCGCAGTCCCGTGCGGCCCGAGTGGCGGGCCGCGAAGGCCGCGACCGTGTCACCGCACAGCGTGCGCGGGATGAATCCGTAGGGCTCGGGCGAAAGGCTCGAGTAGCGCTGCGGCCGGTCGAGCTTGAGGATGCCGCTGCGCTTGTCGATCTCGTACTTCACCGTGTCGGTGGGCACGAGCTCGACGTACACGGTCACGACGCCCGGAGCGTTCGGACCCGGCGAAAGCCCGTGCCAGGGGTGCGCCTGGAAGAGCAGCGAGAGGAGCCGCAGCGGATCGTCGGGCGGGCGGAGCGTCATCGGGTGCCTTTCGTCTCGGGGGCGTTGCCTTGACCGGCCGCGGCCCGCCGGATCGTGATCACGGTCCGGCCGGCCCGCGCACCCGGCGGCGTCCGTGGGGCGCAAGGCCGCGCCCGCCGAACGATCAGGCGTGGTCTCGCGCCGCGCACTTCACCGCCGCCGACGACGCACATGGCCGCAAGATAGCGCAGCCGGACGCCCGCGACGACAGGCCCGGGGTATTCTCCGCCGGGTGCGGGGAGCCCGCACCGAATCCCGGCCCGGCGCCGGGCATCGAACCCGCCGGCCACCTCGCTGGATTCCTTCGATCGGGAGACTCGCGCAATGACGCCGCTGAAGATCCTCGCCATTTCCGGCAGCCTGCGCCGGCTTTCCTTCAACCGCGCCCTCACGCACGCCGCCGCCGAGCTCGCTCCGGCGGGCTCGAGCGTCGAGGTCGCCGACCTGCGCGGCGTGCCGGTGTACGACGAAGACGTGAACGCGGCCGGGCCGCCCGAGATCGTGCAGGAGTTCAAGCGCCGGATCGCCGAGGCCGACGCGATCTTCATCGCCACGCCCGAGTACAACCACAGCGTCCCGGGCGTGCTCAAGAACTTCATTGACTGGACGAGCCGCCGGCCGAGCCAGCCCTGGAAGGGCAAGCCGGTGGCGATCGCCGGTGCGTCCAACGGCGGCTTCGGGACCGTGCGCGCGCAGCTCGCGCTGCGGCCGATCCTCGCCTGCCTCGATGCGCGCGTCGTCGAGAACCCGCAGGTGCACGTCTCGCACGCGGAGCAGAAGGTGGACGCCGAGGGCCGGCTCACCGACGAGCCGACGCGCGAGCACCTGGCGCGGCTGCTCGCGGAACTCGTCTCGCGCGTGCCGGGGCGGCGGCCGGCCTGAGAGCCCCGCGCCCGTGGCGGGTCGCCGGGGCGCGACCGCGTCCCGCTGCGTCAGTCGAGCGCGGCGCCTTCCACCTGCACGGGTTCGCCCTGCTCGGCCAGCCGCACGCATTCGAGCGCGCCCAGCAGGTGGCCGGAGCGGTCGCGCTTGGTCTCGAGGTAGTGACGGTTGTAATCGTTGGGCGGAATCACGTGCGGCAACCGGCCGCTCACCTGGACGCCGAGCCGCTTGAGGTCGTCCACCTTGCGCGGATTGTTGGTCATCAGCCGGATGGACCGGACGCGCAGGCTGAACAGCATGTGCGCCGCGATCGAGTATTCGCGCTCGTCGTCGCGAAAACCGAGCGCCAGGTTCGCCTCGACGGTGTCGAGGCCGCGGTCCTGGAGCGCGTAGGCGCGCATCTTGTTCGTCAGGCCGATGCCGCGACCTTCCTGGCGCAGATAGAGCACCATGCCGCATTCCTGCGCCGCGATGGCCCGCAGTCCCGCCTCGAGCTGGTCGCGGCAGTCGCAGCGCAGCGAGCCGATCGCGTCGCCGGTGAGGCACTCCGAGTGGACGCGGACGGGCACGTCCTCACGACCCGTCGGGTCGCCCTTGAGGATGGCGATGTGATCCTTGCCGTCGCGGTTGTTCCAGAAACCGGCCACCTGGAAGCGGCCGAAGCGGGTGGGAAGCTCGGCGATGGCGACGATCTTCACGCAGACATGGTTCTCGCCGATCCCGGCGCAATCGTGATCCGCTTCGCGCGCCAGGATGGCGTCGATTTGCTCTCGGCTGAAGGACAAGGGGCTACCTCTCGGCGGAATGGACGGGTTCACGCGGCGGCCCACCGACGGCAGGGCCCGGTCTTGTGGATGAAGCGCGGAACGTCGCGATTCGGGCGAATGCCGACGCGGCTACTCTAACAGGCTGCTGAAAAAGTATCGATGAGCACTTCTTCCGTGGCGATCATGTCGGGCTTATGGGTTCGGCCGAGGACGCGGGGCCGTGGCCGCTTCACCGTTCGCTGTGGGCGATCCTTATGCGGTCCGCTCCTTATGCTCGGCTACGTTGCCGCCGGCGCGGTGAGCCGGACCAGCCGTTTCAGGTTCTGCGCCAACGCCGTCAGCAGCGGTTGCTCGTGCACACGTTGCAGCGTTCGCAGCCGCATTCGTCTCAACCCCATGAAGTCCTTCGCCTCACCGAACAGTTCCTCGATGCGTTTGCGAAAGCGCTGCGAGAGGGCATAGCCCTGGCCGCGGGTCTTGCGTTTCGCCCACTCGCGCAGGGCCACTGCCTTCTTCTTGATCGCCACCGCCGGACAGGCGACGTGCGGCTTGATCCCGCGCCGCCGCAGACTGTCGAGAAACGCGGCGACGAAGTAACCCTTGTCGGCGCCGAGCGTCCGCGGGGTCAGGCCGTGGCGTCGCTTGAGCCGCGTCAGCATGGTGCGTCCCGCTTCCGGTTCCGGTCGTCCGTCTGCGCGCGTGGTGACCACGTCCAGCGTGAAGCGCGTCTTGTTGTCCATCGCGTAGTGCACATGGTAGCCCGGGTAGGCGCCTTGTCCGTCGCTGCGCCGCGCCAGCCGCGCATCCGGATCGGTCTTCGAGCGGTGCGTCGCGTTGCGGCGTTGCTCGCCCCGAAAGTTCACCTCCGGGTTGCGATCCGCACCCGGCGCGCCGCCGCGGGGCGTGAGGTCCACCGGGGGCGTCGGCTCGGCCTCGCCTGCGTCCGGGTTCTCCGTCGCCACCCGCTCGCGGTACTGCTGCGGCGACTGCGTAACGGCGATCGGCTCGATGCTCTTGAAGCTGCAGTTCGCCCGCACCAGCGTGCCGTCCTGGCTGACGTGGTGCCCGGTCACCAGGCCCTTCGCGACCGACCCGGCCACGACGTGGTCGAACAGCCAGCGGAAGATCTCGCGCTCCTTGAACCGCTGGTTGCGGTTCTTGGTGAACGTCGTCGGGTGCCACACCTCCGACTCCAGGTCCAGGAACCGCCGATACGACTGGTTCACCTGGAGCTCCCGCATTAGCCGCCGCTCCGACGTGATCCCGAAGAGGTAGCCGATCAGCATCGCCTTGAGCAGTTGCTCCGGCGGGATCGACGACCGCCCTAGCGGGCTGTAGAACGGCGCCATCCGTTCTCGGATGACTTCCCAGTCGATCACCGACTCGATCGCGCGCAGCGGATCGTCGGCTGGGACCAGCTGGTCCACGCTCGTGTAGTGGAACATCGCGGTCAGAGTGATCGAGGTGCCCATCATGGGTCGCGGTCTCCTTCCTGGATGTTCCGCCACCTACCCGGTCACCTCACCGCAGTGCACCCTTTTTCAGCAGCCTGTTAGTTGACCGGCGCCTACCTGGTCCCTCGACTCGACACTCCCTCAAGCACCTCGAAACCTCGCGATCGCATCAGCGATCCTCGCCATGATCTTCGCTCCTCGGCGCACGAACCCGAGCGCCTCGATCATCTCGTCGGCAATCTGGTCGTCCGTCCGCAGCAACCCGTCGGAGGAGATCCACCGGACCAGCCGCAACAGCTCGTCCTCGCTGTATGCATCGATCGTATTCCGCTTCGGAATCGACGGCTTTCGGTCCCGCCTGGGAGCTGCTGGTTCGCGCTCGGCGTTCGCCGAGCGGGGTCTAGGGCAGGCGGGCGACTCCCCGGAATCGGCACGGTCTGCTGCCCTTACAGCTTCCTCATAGGCAGCAATGGCGCGGTCGAGTTCGTCCTGACGGTTCATGAACCAGTCGGTCGACCAGATGCGATGAAACTTCCAGCCCAACGCCTCCAGATGCTGCTGGCGAAGTCTGTCACGATCTCGGGCGCTTTGCGCTGAGTGGTAGCTGGCGCCATCGCACTCGATCGCAAGTACATGTCTTCCGACTCGCCGGGGATGCTGAGCCACCAGATCGATACGGTAGCGTGATGCACCCCATTGCTTCAGCAGGCGAACCCCGCGCGAGGCCAGCGCGTCGTGGATGCCCTGCTCGAAATCGTTGAGCGGCACTTCAGGTCCCTGCGCATCCCCCAGGTTCTCTCCGCCACTGGCCGCGAACTGCAGGTACAGTCGCAAGAATGCGACGCCCTTGGCTGCCGATCGCGCCGCATCCATATCGCTGTGGCTGAATGAGGACACGACGGTGACTCGATGGCGTGCACGAGTCGTCGCCACATTCAGCCGCCGTTCGCCCCCTTCCGAAAGTATTGGACCGAAGCGGTACGGGAGCTTGCCTGATCGGTCTTTTCCGTAGCCAACGGAGAGAATGATTGTGTCACGTTCATCGCCCTGGACACGCTCGAGGTTCTTCACGAAGAACCGCTCTCGCCGCCCTTCACCGAAGAAGTCATCAAGCTCGGGTCTGTCGCGCCGGGCCTCTTCTATGGCTCGTTCGATTCGCTGCTGGTGCTTGATGCCAAGCGTGATGACGCCGAGAGTTTCAAGTGGTCGCTCGATAGCGTGCTGGAGGACCAACTCGACGACCTTCATCACCTCAGCGGAAACACTGTCCTCCTGCCCGTCACCCTGACTCTGTTTGACGAGGTGATGCTCGATCGCTCGATGCTTGCCTGGACCGGGGAAGGTAACAAGGCGATTCGCGTAGATGTGTCGGTTCGAGAAAGCAATGAGAGCTTCATCCTTGCTGCGATAGTGCCAATCGAGCGACCAGGGCTCGAAGAGACCAGACATCACGTCAAGGATGCTCTCGAAGCCCTTTGTTGGAGTCTCCGCATCCGGGTCAACGTCGAGCTCCTCTTCAGCAAGGAAGAATTTCGTTGGGGGAAGCTGCTGGCGATCGCCCGCGACGACCGCGCGCTCGGCGCGGAGCAGGGCGGGCACCGCATCCTGTGGAAGCACCTGGCTTGCTTCGTCGAAGAGAACGATGTCGAAGAGCTTTCGGTCGATTGGCAGCAGGTGGCTCACTGACAGCGGGCTCGCCATCCAACAGGGCCGCAGCGCAGTCATGACATTGGGCGCATCAGAGAGCAATCGCCGGACCGAAAGCCCTCGAACCTTCCGGCTCTCCCGCCGAACGGCGACCGTCTCGTTCGGGTAGTCGTTCATCACCCTCACGGCATGCTCCGCATGCATGCGCCTTACCCGGCTTGCAGCGAGGTCAATGCGTTCCTTGTCCAGCTTCCGGAACTCGTCCACCACCTTGTCATGAGCCCGCCCTCGAAACCCAGCAAGCTCGACGTCATTGTCCATGGAGTTCTCGAGCGCGGATGACAGCCACGCGTGTTCCAGCCACGGAATGAGCTCTTCGGCGGAAGGGAGCTTTGCTCGGAACTCACTCACAAGTTCGGTGACGCCGAGGTCACTCAGGGCGCATTCAAGCGTGTGCAGCCTAGGCAGGAGTGGCGGAGTTGAACGGTCGCCAGCAAGTCGAACGACGAAGTCCGACAATCTTCCGAGATCGAACTGCTCCAGGTCTTCCCGACGGAGCATCGTCATGAGGTCGTGAAGTCCGCGCTCGACCGATTCCCACGCGCTGCTAACCTCAGCAAACTCAGGCACTGGCCTAGGGGCCGTCCGCTCCCGCGTGAGCGGCACCCAACGCCGGCTCAGTTCGAGTGCTTGCTGCAGCTCCTCGCGGACTTCGGGCGCCGGGGCCTTCGGCTGCAGGCGGTAGAGCCGGGCACTTCGGAGAGCCTTGCGGTAGTTGGCGTTCGTGACGAAGGCCCAAATGCGCCGAAGCGCAGGCAGCCCAGCAGGCGCCAGATCGGCCACGAGTGCACCGAGATCAGGTTCCGTGAAGAGCGCAGGTCGATAGAATGCAAACGCGAGCTGCAACTGCTGGATCAAAGTGAACGTTTCACGCATCTGCCCGATTGAATGTGGTTGGGCCAGTCCCGCCTTCGCAAACATGACCATCTGCTCGCCCACCCACTTCGGCCAGATCATCGCGAGCTCTTGAGCGAGTGCTAGGGCCTTGCGCACCGCCGGGCCGTCGGCGAGCTCTGCGCCGGTCCACGCAGAGTCGGCGCAGCGCAGGAATAGCCCGCGGAATTCCCCCAACTCAGCGAGCGCGTTGCTGGCATCTTCAATCTTGCGCGGATCGAGTTGGCTCAGCGCCTCCCCGCGCCATCGGGTCCGTGTCAGGGACTCGGGACCTAAGAGAAGCAGTCGACCCTGAACGTCGAAGACAGTCCGTCCGGTCGGAATGCACACCAAATACATTCGACGCAGGTGTGACACTAGCTTCTTCCGTCGCTCCAAGTACCGGTCGTGGATCTTGGCAGCCTCCACAGGGGGAACTGCACCAACTCGGCCGAGCGAAGTCTCAAGCTTCACCATCACGTCGCGGCGTGAGATCGCGGAGCCGTGGAGGTCTAGAGCCAGGTGGTCGAGCCCTCTCTCTTTCAAGCGCTCCATCACTACCTCAAGCGCAGCCCGCTTTTCGGCCACGAAGAGCACCCGCCGACCACGTGCCGCGAACTCCGCGATGAGATTCGCGATCGTCTGGCTCTTGCCTGTCCCTGGCGGCCCCTGAATCGTGCCGTCCTGCAGCGCGAGCACGTTGCGAATGACCTGCTGTTGGCTAGAGTCGGCATCGAGAAAAAGAAACTCGTTGTCGGGCGGGGTCCGATCAATGTCTTCGGGATCCGCTGTGACTCGGCGATCTCGCACGGATCTCTCTGCTCCAGGATCACCAGAGATTGCAGCGATCAAATCGTGCTGAGCCATGAGTTCGGCGGAATCGCGCAGATCCCTTACCATCGCCGTCTTCTGAAAGGCGAAGTTTCCAATGACGATGCGCTCGGAGGTCGTGAAACCCTTCACCTCATGAGCTGCCCGGCTCAGCAGGTCGTTCACAGGGGTGAGGTCAAACACCTCGCCTTCGTCGTCACCCTGCAGCGCCGAGAGGACCGCTTCCGGTGCGACTTGAACTCCGAACTCGGCTTCGAGCACGTGGAGCAGCACCAAGTTCGCCTGAATGTCGCCAGACCGCTTGAGAGCGAATCCCTGCCCACCTCGACCACGGGCCTCCACCTTGAGGGGCACAAGCACGATCGCCGCTTCAGGTGGGCGATCTCCGTCCGTCGACTCCCAAGCAGCCATGCCCATGGCCATGAACAAAGTCTCGATGCCTCGTTCCTCAGAGTTCATGAGAGCGCGGGCACGCACGTCGGTGAGCTTGGCTTCGGCGGACTTAAGCTCGACGCCCCTGGGCAGCAGCTTGCTCAGCGGCACCGCCTCTTCCTTGAGGAGTCGCTCCATCGCGCTCGGGTCGGCGCCGGTGAGGTCGAGCGTGCCTGCCTTGAGGTCGCGGTAGTACAGAAGATTGTTTCGGCGCGACTTGTCTATGAGCAAGTTGATCCAGCCGTCCCTCGCGGTGTCGACGCGAGCGCGGCGTTGCGGGTTCAGTTCACCGTCCATCGTGTCGTTTGTGGGAGATTCCATGGGATGAGGCTGACACTCTCCAACGCTCCAAAGCAAGCGCGCTTGTTTCCCGAGAAGTGGTCTCGCAAATGCCTGAGTTGGCGTAAGCTGTTCCTCGAGGGCGTCATGGATGGCGCCGGGGAGGACGCGATGGACCTGACCGACGAACAGTGGACGCTCGTCGAACCGTTGATTCCGAAGCCGAAGGTTCGCGCCGATGGGCGCGGACGCCCGTGGTGCGATGTCCGGCAGGTGTTGAACGGGATCCTCTGGATCCTCCGCACAGGGGCGCGCTGGCGCGACGTGCCCGACCGGTATCCGTCCCTCGCGACTTGCCACCGACGGCACCAGGAGAGGTCGCGCACGGGCGTCTTCAACCGCATCCTCACAGCACTGGCGGAAGATCTGCGAAGTCGCGGCAAGCTCGACCTCACGGAGTGCTTCGTCGACGCCACCTTAGGTGGTGGCGAAAAAAGGGAGCTTTGCGTGGGCCCCACTAAACGGGGCAAAGGTTCGAAGATCATGGCAGTGGCAGACCGCTCTGGTCTTCCTGTCGCGATCGACGTGGCCAGTGCTTCGCCAGCTGAGGTCACGCTGGTGAAGTCGATCCTCGATGCCGGCTTCCTCCCCGACGCGCCGCATTGGCTCATCGGTGACAAAGCCTACGACAGCGACGCGCTCGCGGAGGACCTCGCCGAAGAAGGCATCGAGTTGATCGCACCGAACCGCAGCAACCGGAAGGTCAAAACCCAGGACGGCCACCCGCTGCGCCGATACAAGCGACGCTGGAAGGTCGAGCGCCTGTTCGCTTGGTTGCAGAACTTCCGTCGCATCCTGACGCGGCATGATCGCAACGTCCTCAACTACCTCGGGTTCGTGCTGCTCGGCTGAATCGTCATCCTTCTGCGCAGGTGTTTGTGAGACCACTTCTAGGCTTGGCAGCGATTCCGTCCCCACGGGAACTTGGGCAGCGAACCCCGGCCGCGTTTCGTGCCGAGGTCGAAGGAGCCGAGGTCCTCGATCAGCTCGCTTTGAGCGAGCCCGAATGCTCCAGTGTCGGGTAGCGGATCACTCCCGTAGGCCCTCCTGCCGTCGTCCGAATCACACTGTCCCGCGTAGCCTGTCACCGGGCGTGAAGAATCCCCCCTTACGGGCATGAAAAATCCCCCCTCTCATGGGGCGCGAGCCCAGGAGGGAGGAGCGATGGCAGCAGGCGAGGTGATGGTCGAAGGTGCCCCTCGGATCCAGGATCCGGGAGGGCCATCGATGCTCAGTGACGAGCAGTGGAGAGCAGTGGAGAGCGGTCCGCTCGTGGGCGGACAGCCCCGGCTGGGTGGGCTCTGCGAGGGTGGCACTCGTTTCGATTCTGCTGCGCTGGCTTCATCGTCCCGGCCTCACGTTGCGACGGGTTGCGGCCGCCATCACCCGCACCCGCAGTCGGCGGGCTCGTGCGATCGGCGGGTGCTTCCGCCGGCGCGGGTTCAGCCGTGTCCGGGTTCTCCTTCGCCACATGCTTGCGGTATTGCTTCGGCGACCGCGTCACCGTGATCGGCTCGATGCTCTTGAAGCTGCAGTTCGCCCGCACCAGCGTGCCGTCCTGGCTGATGTGGTGGCCGGTCACCAACCCCTTCGTCACCGCCCCGGCCACGGCGTGGTCAAACAGCCAGCGGAAGATCTCGCTCTCCTTGAACCGCTGGTTGCGGTTCTTCGTGAACGTCGTCGCGTGCCACACCTCCGACTCCAGGTCCAGCCCCAGGAATCGCCGGTACGACAGGTTCACCTGGATCTCGCGTATCAACCGCTGCTCCGACGTGATCCCGAACAGGCAGCCGATCAGCATCGCCTTCAAGCGCTGCTCGGGTGGGATCGACGACCGCCCCAACGGCTGTAGAACGGCGCCATCCGCTCGCGGATGACCTCCCAGTCGATCACCGATTCGATCGCCCGCAGCGGGTCGTCGGCCGGCACCAGCGGGTCCACGGAGGTGTGGTGGAACATCGCCCTCTGGTGGTTCGAGGTGCCCATCATGGGTCGCGGTCTCCTTGCTGGATGCTCCGCAACCTGCCGGGTCGCCTGGACGAAGTGCACCCTTTTTCAGCAGCCTGTTAGCGCACACCCGAGAGGACGTGCAGGTCCACGAGGTGCATGTAGTACACGTAGCCGTAGGCCGAGGCGTCGGCGTTGGTGCGCACGCGGCCGATGCGGAAGATGCCGGTCGGATCCGGCGGGACGATCTCGCGCCAGACCTTGCGCTCGCCGGAGGCCGGGTCCACGCGATAGAGGCGCGCGGGAAGCTCGTTCATGCGGTAGACGATCACCGACTGGTCCGCCATCCAGCAGACCACGCGGTCGGACCGGTCGAGTCCCTGCAGCGGGCGCGGGTCCCCGCCGTCGATCGGGTAGATCCAGTGGTCCTGGTCGGCGCCGAGCGCGGACACTTCCCGGCCATTCGGCAGCAGGCGCATTTCGAGGTAGTCCATTCCCTCGGGCGTGAACGCATGGGCTTCACCGGTGACGCTGTCGAGGCGATAGAGGCGGATGCCCTTGCCCGGCTCGTGTCCCGAGACGACGAGCTGGCGGTTGTCGGGCAGCCACTGGGCCTGGTGGCAGTAAAGCGAGCCGGTCGGAATCTGCCTCGGTTCGCCGACGCCGGTGGGCAGGATGTACATGCCGCCATGCCCGCTGGTCATGGGCAGCCCGCACACGGCCCACTGTCCGTCCGGCGAAATCGAGCGTCCGGTTCCCTCGCCGAGCCGCACCGCGGGCGAACCGTCGCTGGGCCGCAGGTAGACCGAGCCGGTCTCGCCGCCGCCTTCGGCGCTCTCGTCGAACAGGATCATCGAGCCGTCGGCCGAGACGTCCTGCAGGAGCGACCAGTCGAGCCACGACAGGTCGCGCTCCCGCGACTCGCCGGGCGGCATGATGTTGATGCCCGCGCGCTCGGTTCCGTGGCCGACCAGCAGCCGGCCGTCGCGCGCGACGTCGTGCAGCGTCAGGTTGCTCGCCAGCTGCAGCATGTGGCGGACCCGGCCGTCGAGCGAAACGGCGTACAGGCCCCGGGCCGCGCCGTGGCGGTCGGCCGTGAACCACACTTCGCGGCCGTCCGGCGACCAGGCGAGCCCGCGCACCGTGCCCCAGCCTTCCGAGAGAACCCGGCGTTCGCCGCGGCGGTTCACGACCGAGATGGCTCCCGAGTCGTTGCCCCGGGAAGGGTGATCGGAGAAGCCGATGAGCTGGCCGTCGGGCGACAGGCGCATGTGCCCGATCCAGCCGACCGTCTGGTAAAGCACGTTGCCCGTCGGGAACTCGAGCCGCGTCATGCCCTGCCGGCTGCGCACGATCGCCAGCTGCTGCCCGTCGGGCGCCCAGTCGGCGGAGTGCACGTCGTTCAGCAGTTCGCGCGGCGCGCCACCCATCGAAGGCACCCGCGCGAGCGTGCCGCGCCGGTCGAACGAGGTGTAGAACTCGGTGCGCAGGACGACGGCCATCTCGTTGGTCGCCGAAACGCTCAGCAGGTCGCCGTCCTGGAAGCCGAGCGAACGCGCCTCCGGATTTCCGAGATGCGCCCAGAAGAGCTCGAGCGGCTTGCCCTCCCAGCTCGCGCTGTAGACGACCGAGTGTCCGTCGGGCGTGAAGCGTGCCGACCAGATGACGCCGCGCCGGAACGTGACCCGCTGGTAGGAAATCTCCTCCTCGTGGCCCGCGGCGCCGTCTTCCGCGCCGCCGCCCTTCACGCCGCGGCCCGTCGCGCGCGCGACGGCGTCGAGCGCCCAGGCCAGGTCGCGCGCGGACTCGAAGCGCTCGCCCGGAAGCTTTTCGGTGCAGCGGCGCAGCAGCACGCCGAGGGCCGGCGCGCGCGAGTCCACGGCCGAATCGAGCGCCGGCAGGTCGTCGCGCACGATCGCCGCCATGCTCTCGACCGCGGAGTCGCGATGGAACGGCGGCCGGCCGGTCAGCAGTTCGAAGAGGACGCAGCCGAGGGCGAAGATGTCGGCGCGATGGTCGGCGGCCTCGCCCCGCACCTGCTCCGGCGCCATGTAGCCGACCGTGCCCATCACGCGGCCCATCTCGGTCATGGCGGTGGCGACGAGCGAATCGGCCTGCGCGCCACGGGACCCGCTTTCGTCGCGCACCAGCTTGGCGAGCCCGAAGTCGAGGATCTTGACGTGGCCGTCGTGGGTGACGAACAGGTTCTCGGGCTTGAGATCGCGGTGGACGATGCCCTTGGCGTGCGCGGCGGCAAGACCCTGCGCGATCTGCACCGCGTAGTCGAGAGCCTTGCGCAGCGGCGGCGGGCCGTCGGCGAGGCGGGTGCGGATCGTGTGGCCCTCGAGCAGCTCGCTGACCACGAACGGCGCGCCCTCGTGCGTGCCGACGTCGAAGATCGCGACGACGTTCGGGTGGTTCAGGGCGCCGGCCGCGCGCGCCTCCTGGTCGAAGCGGCGCAGCCTCTCGGGATCCGAGGCGAAGGCGGCGGGCAGCACCTTGATCGCCACGTCGCGCCCGAGGCGGGCGTCGCGCGCCCGATAGACCTCTCCCATGGCGCCCTGGCCGAGCAGGCCGACTACTTCGTAGCGATCGAGGCGTGCACCTGTGGCGAGGGACATGGGCGCGAATCCTCGCACGCCGGGAAGAACCGGGTCGAGGGAAAAAGTTCGCTTCAGGACTTCGCGGCGGGCGGAGGCGCAGGCGGAGCCGGTTTGGCCCGCGGCACCTGGTTCAGATCCGGGTCCACGCGCGTGAACCGCGCGACGCGCGCGATCTTCTCGCGGCGGAGGAACGATCGAAGCGCGGAAGGCCCCTGCTTCTCGAGGAAGCCGACGAGCCCGGACTGCGAGCCGCCGAAGTCGAGGAGCCGCTCGCCGAGATAGTCCGACACGAGCAGCGACTTCGAGGCGGGGTCCTGCGAGGCGAAGCGGGAGGACTCGAGCGCGTTCCGCGTGCAGCGGTCGAGTTGCGCGTCCAGCGACTCGGGCTTGAACGCGCGCGCGGGCAGCGAGGGCCCGCCGACCGAGCCGCGGCAGAGCGCGAACATCAGCCGCGGGTCGCCGGCCACGCGGCGCGGCTCGTACATCGGCGTGCTGTCGCCGTACACGAACCAGCGTTCGAACTGGCCGATCGAATAGCTGCGGCCCTCGACCTGCGCCACCTGGGCCTCGAAGAATCCGCCGTCCCCCGACGACATCTGAGCGACGCTCTCGTAGCGCTGGAACTTGTGGCGCGGGACGAGCAGCAGGAGCGTGGCGCGTTCGACGACGAGGAAGTTGTAGGCGTTCAGCGCCCACGCCATCCGCGCCTTCGGCTCGAGCGCCGAGGGAGTGACCGCGAACATCCGCTGGTGAATCGCGCTCAGGCGCGCGGAACTCCTCGACGGCCAGATGCCCTCGTCCACGTAGAGCTGCTCGTAGTCGAAGCGCGTTTCGGCGGGCTGACCCTTCACGGCCGGTTCGGCGCGCAGGTAACGGTCGAGCAGCGCCTGCCAGCCCGTGTCGCCCGCGGTCTGGGCAGGCGCGGGTGCGGCGCCGAGCAGCACGATCGCCGCGAACGCGAGCGCGGCCGGGCACGAACGGGACCTGCGGGTCGGGGTCGGGACAGGCATGGGGAAAAACTCTACCGTGCGTGCGCGCCGCGTTGGAAGGGGGCCGCGCGCGACGTGACGACTTCTTTGCCTTGCCGGACGCCCGGAACCCTCGCCGGACGCCCGGCGCGCCTTCGGGCGCCGAAGGGCCGCCGTCGGGCGACCGATGCCGATTCGCCGAAAGTCCATTAGTCTGCCCCCTCGAAGTTCGGGCAGCGCCGTCCACCACCCGGAGCCAACCATGAACTACCGCAGCCTCGGCAGGTCGGGCCTCAAGGTTTCCGAGATCTCACTGGGTTCGTGGACGACCTACGGCGGGTCCGTGGGCACCGACGACACCGTCCAGATCGTGCGTCAGGCCTTCGACTCCGGCGTCAATTTGTTCGACACGGCCGACGTGTACGTCAAGGGTGGGGCCGAGATGGCGCTTGCCGAGGCGATCCGCGACCTGCCGCGCGAGCAGATCGTCGTCGCGACCAAGTGCATGGGCCGGATGTGGGACGGGCCCCTCGGTCGCGGCCTCTCGCGCAAGCACATCTTCGATTCCTGCGACCAGAGCCTGCGGCGCCTGCGGCTGGACTACCTCGACCTCTACCAGTTCCACGCCCCGGACGTGGACACTCCGCTCGAGGAGTCGCTGCGAGCGTTCGAGGACCTCGTGCGCACGGGCAAGGTGCGCTACGTCGGCTTCTCGAACTTCGATCACCACCCGAAGCTCGCCCTCGAGGTCGCCACGATCCAGAAGCGCGAGCGCTGGACGCGGATGATTTCCGCGCAGCCGCGCTGGAATCTCGTGGACCGCCACGTCGAGAAGGAGCACGTCGCCTACTGCCGGCGCAACGGCATCGGCATGATCGTCTATTCGCCGCTCGCGCAGGGCGTGCTGACGAACAAGTACGCCGGCGGCGCGCGTCCCGAAGGCAGCCGCGCGACCAGCGACTTCAAGCACTTCCTGGAGTCCGAGAACGCGCTGACGCCCCAGAACGTCGCCGCGGCCGAGCGCCTCGGGGCGTGGTGCGCCGCGCGCGGCCTCGAGCCGGCGGCGGTGGCGATCGCCTGGGTGCTCAAGCACGACGTGGTCGCGAGCGCGATCACCGGCGCGACGAGCACTACGCAGCTCGAGCAGAACCTGCGCGCGCTCGAGGTGAAGCTGACCGACGGCGAGTGGCGCGAAGTCGAGGCCGCGATCGCGGGCCCGCGGCCGGCCGCGAAGGCGCGCGGCCGGGCAAGACCTGCGCGCGGGAAGACCAGGGCCCGGAGGTAGCGCGGCACGGCGGCGGGCCCGCGGCGCGCCCGGGTGGGCGTGCCGCGGGCCGGGACGCGCGCCGCTCAGTTCCCCGTCGCCGCCGGGACCGTGAAGCGCGCCGCGGCGCGCGTCGTGCCCCAGTCGAGGCGCAGCTCGCCGCCGTCCGTCCCGGGCTCGACGCTGACGGTGAAGCGCTCGACGCTCTCCGGCAGGGCCGTCAGCTGCATGGGGACCGAGAACAGGTCGTTCGCCGCCTTGTGCTCCGTGCCCCACTGGCCCGTCTCCGAGTTGAGGATCAGCTTCCAGCCGTCGGCTCCGGGCAGCGTCCACAGCGTGTAGGTGCCGGGCTGCAGGCTGTGGCCGCCGAAGTCGAGGGTGCGGTCCGTGCGGAACTGCGTCGCGGCGTTGGCGCCGGTGCGCCAGACCTCGCCGTAGGGCACGAGCCCGCCGAACAGGACGCGGCCGCGCTTTGCGGGCCGCCCGTAATCGATCCACAACGCCGCGCCGCCGGCGGTCGCGTTCACCGTGTCCCGCGTCGAGAGCTGGCCCATCGCACCCGCGGCCTTCTCCGCGGCGAGCCAGCCGGCGGTGATGCCCTCGAGATCGAGCGCCGGGACGCGCGCCGCCGCGAACTTCGCCGTTCCGGCGATCGGGTTCGCGCCGAGCAGCCGCCCCATGCGATCGGTGTGCATGCGGAAGACGTCGTCGTGGTACGTCGAAACCTGCATCGAGTCCCTGCCTTCGCGCTGCATGAGGATCCATCCGGGTTCGCCGGCGCCGATGAAGTACATCATCGTCCGCTGGCTGTCGCGCTTCGCTCTGGCGAAGCCCATCAGCGCCTGCTCGTAGGTCGGAAAGACGCTCGAGGCCGAGATCAGCACGCCGCTCGCGGGCACCGCCGCGCGCATCGTCCGGACGATTCCACCCGAGCGGATTTCGGTGAGCACCGAATCGCGCGTCCGCGTGCCGTGGATCTCCTGCAGCGGCTGCGCATCCGGCGCCGCGCCGGGCGAGGTGACGCGGATCGTGAAGCCCTGGATGCGGCCCTGCTTGTCGAGGTCGTACAGGTAGTGCCGCCGGAGCACGCGCGGGGCGCGCGAGACCTGCTCGACCTCGAGGCGGGCCGCGGAGCGCACGACGCGCTCGATCGCGGTCGTGTCGCGCCCGAGCGTCACGATGAAGCCGGAATGTTCCTCGGCCGCGGGCAGGGGGCCGGCGAGCGCGAGGCTCAGGCCGGTGGCGAGCAGCAGGCGGGCGGCAGTCATGCGGGACCTCGCTTCCTGGAGGTTGGAATCGGTGGGCTTCGGCGCGGGGGACAGTAGCGGCTCTACGCCCCGGCGCGACAGACAATGTTGCGGACCGGGCCGCTGGCCGGAACCGCGGTCCGCGGACGCCTCAGCCGGCCGCGTCGCCGGCCCCGGCCTCGCGCGCGCCGCGCTCGAGGTCCACGCGCCACAGCAGCCAGGCGCCGCCCAGGAACAGCGGCAGCAGCGTGAGGGTCGCCAGCCGGCCGCCGCCCGTGAGTTGCGTGACGATGGCGAACAGGATGGGCCCGACCACGCCGGCCAGCTTCTCGCTGACCGAGTAGAAGCCGAAAAGCTCGCTGACCTGCCGCTTCGGCACCAGCGAGGCGAACATGGATCGCGACAGCGCCTGCGTGCCGCCCTGGAAGAGCGCCACGAGCAGCGCCAGCACCCAGAAGTGCCAGGGCTTCTGCAGGAAGTAGGCGAACACGCTGATGCCGCAGTACCCCGCGAGCCCGAGCAGCACCGCGAGCTTGGGTCCCAGCGACCGCGCGAGCCGGCCGAACGCGAGCGACGCCGGCGCCGCCACGATCTGCACCATGAGCAGCGCGCCGATCAGGTCCCTGCGCCCGATGCCGACCTCGGCGCCGTAGATGGTCGCCATCTTGATGATGGTGCCGATGCCGTCGGAGTAGAGCCAGAAGGCGATCAGGAAGCGCAGCAGGTCGCGCCGCTCGGCGATGTGCGCGAGCGTGCGGCCGAGCCGGCGCAGCGTGGCGGCGGCGAGCCGCGCCGCGGGCACGCCATGCGACTCGCCCTCGGGCTCGGGCACGTCGCGAAACAGCGGCAGCGAGAAGACCAGCCACCAGGCGGCCACGCTCGCGAACGCGACGCGCGTCGCGGCGCCCGCGTCGGGAAGCCCGAATCGCCGTGGCGCGAGCACCAGCGCGAGGTGCACGGCGAGCAGCAGCCCGCCGCCCAGGTAGCCGAGCGCGAAGCCGCGGGCCGAGACCGCGTGCAGTTCGGCGTCGTGCGCGATGCCCGGCAGCAGCGAGTCGTAGAGCACGTTGCCGGTCGCGAAGGCGATGAACGCGACGCCGAAGGCCGTGAGCAGTCCCCACCACGGCTGGCCCGGCATCGCCGCGAGCACCAGCGTGCCCGCGACGCCGAGCAGCACGCACGCCAGCAGCCAGGGCTTGCGCCGGCGCGTCTGGTCGGCGAGCGCGCCGGCGATCGGCGAGAGCACCGCGGTGACGGCCAGCGCGGCCGCGCTCGCGTAGCCCCACAGGGCGGTCGCCTGGTGCGGCGCCATGGTCCGCGCCGCGACGCCCGCGAAGTAAACCGGCAGGATCGCCGAGACGACGCTGGTCGCGAACGCCGAGTTGGCCCAGTCGTAAAGGCACCACGCCCACTGCGCGCGGGCGCGGACCGCGTCGGCCATGGGCGCGGAAACGGGCGGGGCGACGCGGCCGATCTCGCTCATGACGAAGCAATAGCCGAGCGGCCCGCCCGGGGAAAGCCAAGAAAACGGCCGCCCCGGCTTCGGGCCGGGGCGGCCGCATCACTCGGACTCGCGGACCCGCGAGTCGTCACCAGCGCGGCGGCTTCGCGAAGCCGATCATGCCGCCGCCGTCGCGATCGCGCAGCCGGTCGCGGTCCGGGAAGATGCCCAGCGCGACGAGGCCGCGGGCGTACTCGTAGCGGAACACGAGCTGGTCGGTCGCCGAGCGCTCGGGCGTGAAGTCCACCGTGCGCACGCGGTCGGTGCGGCGGTCTCCCCAGCCCGTTCCCGGGAACGAGCTGCCGCCTTCCTGCGACTCGAGCCCGGCCATCTGCTTCTGCGCCGAGCCTTCCTCGGGACGCTGCAGCGTGGCGCGAGGCGCCTCGGCGCTGGGCTGCGGAGCCGCCCCGGGCGCGTCCTTCATGCGCTCGTCGCGACGGTCCGCGTCGCCCGTCCAGGGACGCTCGGACTCCTGCCCGCGTTCGCTGTTCCAGCGGAAGATCGCGACCGGCCGCTGTTCGCGGAAGGCCAGAACGCGGATCCAGCCCATGTCGCTGTTCGCCTGCCCCGTCCGCTCGGCGTACGAACGCTGCTCGTTCACGAACACGAACCGACGCACCTCGTTCAGCGACGTCCGCCAGCCGCGGATCGTGGCCGACTCCCAGGGACCGAGCACGTACATGGGCTCGTACGGCGACAGTTTCGTGATCGCGCCGTTCACGACGTTCAGGCCGTCCACCGTCAGCAGCACACCGACGCGCCGGCCGGTGTTGTTGCGGAGCACGACCGAATAGTTGCGGCCGGCGAACGCCTCGAAGTAGAGCCGCCGGTCTCCCTTCGGCGACAGGTAGAGCGGCGCCGCGTCGCCTTCGACGCGCAGCTGCACGTCCACCAGGTTTCCGTCCGCCCAGAAGTCGGGGCGCGCCTGCGGCTGCCAGCGCGACGTGGCGCCGGCGGCGCCGGCCAGCGAGGCGACGGCCGCCAGGGCGACGAGGAGGGAGGCGACGCGCGCGGCGGACATCTCGAGCGCGGCGCGCAGGTTCGGGATCAGCGTGTGCCGGGCGTTCATGGCGTCTCTCCTTGGGGTTGCGTTGTGCGTTCTCGCAAGGGGCTTCGCAGGGGAGTACGCCGGGCTGGAGGGGGTATTCCCGGGGGACTTTCGGGTGGGGTGAGGGTGCTGGGGGGCAGGGGGGTGGGAAGCGGATGCTCTGATCGCGTTTCCCACGACTCGGCGGGCACCGAACCCATCCGACGCTGTCAGATGAAGTCTCGACTTGTACAAGTCACGCTTGACAACCCGTCTTCATGGGCGGGCTAACGACCTGCCGACCCAAACAAGCGTGCCTTTCGTTCCTCGAATTCCTTCTCGGTCCGGCACTGGACCGCGTCAGGCTTCTCCTGGATTGACTTCCCATCATGTTCTGTGTACTCCAAGACCACCTTCCCCGAGTACACGTCCAGGACGAAGCGGTCGCGCCGTGAGCCGATGGCGCCAAGCAATGGGACCTTCTCGCCTGGCGCGAAGTCGATGTACTCGTCCGCGTAAAGACATGTCTTGAGGGCTCTGCTATACCCGTACTCTGGGCTGTCTAAGAATCTCTCGCTTGGGTACTGAGCAATCCACTCCGCTCGAGCCTTCTTGCCAGCTTCCGCGCACGTCGCCTTCAGTCGAAGCTCGCGTTCGGCATCGCCCGACAACCTTTCATCCTGCTTGCTGTCGCATGCAGCGCTCACGAGTAGACCCATGACAAGCGTTCCAATCGTCGCCATTCCTGCAACTGTGGTCTTCATCAGAAATCGCGTCTCCCAATCACCCCGACCGTCCGCCGATGGACGAGAGAAGTACCCGACTATCTCTGACCGCAGCCGTCGGCAACTTCCGGCAGCTGCAACTCAACTGCAATGACGGCGTACGAGAGCCGCAGGTCTTCGAGCACAGCTGCGACCAACATCGCCCCGAAGGCCCAAGGCTGCCAGCCCCCGACCTCGAAACGCCCCATGTAGCGGGGGGAGAACAGCAGCACCACACCGATTGCCCATGCCGAGCAATACAGCCCGTGAGTTTGAGACGCCCAACGCTCCGCCCCAGGTGGAGCGGGGTGTCGCCATCGACGGCGAATCAGCTCCAACTCGACTCCAGTTGGAAACAGCGGATTCCATATCCCTGAACGGCTCATGTCTCGGTGCACGCGAGCCAGGGCCCAGAGGATGACTCTCAAGATCGAGGGATGCAGAATCCCGCGATGAAGCCCATATGTCGCCAAGCCAGCAATGACCGAAGCAAGCCCGAGCGAGGTCGCGGCCGGTGCGGTAAGTGCTACGAGCCAGGTTCCGACCTTCGCAGGGTAGCTCAGGGCGAGTACAAGTACCCCAACGCCTGCAGCGAAGACCAATCGGACGAACTGGGACAAGTTGAGTTTCTCCATGTACAGGCACCTCGCTTCGCCTATCGTGGCTACGGTCGGCTACGGTCTGCCCGTCCACTCACGTCCTGCGCTGACCACCGGGCACCATGGACACGAGGCGCCCCAGCGTCAACAACTCGCTGAGGCGCATCGTATTCGCTTCTCGCGACGTCCCTTGCCCGCTTCGGCCCGCTTGTCTCGATTTCAGGCCCGCTCGGCTGGGGCACGGATGCTTTCCCACGAGAAATCGGACCCGCGGCCCCCGGCGAAGTCCCACGCCCTCTCGTTCGGCAGCGCGAAGCTTGTGCCTGAAGCGCTGGCGCCTGGGCGGGGTGCTGCGGTCGGCGCGCGAGGCGGGCGCGAAGTTTCTGCTCGAGGCGCTGGCGCGAGCGGGGCGCGGCGGCCGGCGCGCGAAGGCATCGCGAAGTTTCCGCTTGACGTGTTTGCGCGAGGGCGCGCCGCCCTGCGGTCAGCTCCTTCACAGCATGCGCGCTGGCGAACACCGCCCGCCCAGGCCCGCACGACGCGGCTGCGAAGCGGAAATTCAGGTCCGCCCGCCCGTTGGCCCGCGAGGCGCGATCCCTGGGGCGCGAAATCGCGCGTGCTTCAATCCCTCGCGCCCCGCGAATGGACCCGCCCCCGAAGGTGGTGTCCGATGCGCCGGTTCCAGTATGGGG
>JADLBL010000017.1 GCA_020847735.1 Candidatus Eisenbacteria bacterium | reverse complement strand
GCCTGCGGGTTCCGCAGCCGCGCGCGCTTCCGCATCGCGATCTACTTCCACTGCGGCGGACTCGACCTCTACCCCGCCTGCGCGTGGTCAGGCGCATGATTCCAGCCACACCATTCTCGGAAGCCCCTTTAGTTGAAGGCTCCGGGCGGCGTCCTGCTTGCAGCCCGATTCCCCCGGCAAGCCCCCGCAGTTTCCAGCGACGCTTCGACAGACGAATCACCCCGGGAGACTTCTCCATGCTCCGCAGCCTTGCCCTCGCCGCCGGGCGCGCCGCCGCTGCCGCCCTTCTCGCGCTCGTCGTCGCATTGCCGGCCCCGGCCCGCGCCCAGGCGCCCGTCGTGCCAGGCGCCGCGCCGCCGCTGGAAGTCCAGCGCCGTGAGTTCAAGAACCTCCACCGCCTGATGATCCTGAAGAAGGCCCGTGCGAAGATCGTGGCGGGCCGCGAGCGCGCGAAGCTCGAGAAGCTCGCCGCGCGCGGCAACAAGGCCGCGAAGCGCAAGCTGGCCGGCATCCGCGCGCAGCGCCCGACTCTCGACGAAGCCGAACTGCCCGCCGGCGTCGGCACGCCCGCGCGGCCCGCCCTTCCGACGGGCGCGCAGGCCACGACCTCGATCCCGCTCAACGTGCGCACCAACAACCCGGCCGGGGACGCCGCCAACGCCGGGCAGTGCGAGGAGTCCATCGCGGCGCTCGGCGACAACGTGCTCGTCGCCTGGAACGACGGCCAGGGCTTCACGAGCGGCGGCGACACGCAGGGCTACGGCTGGTCGAGCGACGGCGGCGTGACGTTCACCGACGGCGGCGACATTCCTCATCCGCCCGCCTACCCGGCCTGGGAATGGACGAGCGACCCGGTCGTCGCGGTCAACGAGAAGACCGGCGAGTTCTGGTACTGCGGCCTCGCCAACCCGAACGCCTCGAACAACGCCATCGGCGTCGCGCGCGGGCGCTTCACGGGCGGCGTGTTCGCGTTCGACAGCGTGTTCGTCGTGCGCTCGGCCTCGAACGCCAGCTTCTTCCTCGACAAGCAGTGGATCGCCGTGGACTCGCTCACCGGCAACGTCTACGTGACCAACACGACGTTCACCGTGACGGGCGACCAGATCGATTTCTACCGCTCGACCGACGGCGGACGCACGTTCTCGGCCGCGCTGACGCTGTCCTCGGCGTTCGACGAGGGCTGGGTGCAGGGCTCGCGCCCGGCGGTCGGTCCGAACGGCGAGGTGGACGTGGTGTGGTCGGCGATCGGCCAGATCAACGACAACGACTACATGCGCTTCCGCCGCTCGACGGACGGCGGCGTCTCGTTCGGCACCCAGTCGGACGCCGCCGCCTTCATCTCGAACTACACGACCGGCGCCCCGGCCTTCAACCGTGAACGCGGACTGTCGTTCCCCTCGATCGCCGTGGACCGCACCAGCGGTGCCCATCGCGGGCGCGTGTACGTGACCTGGAACGAGTCCTGGGACTGGCTCGACGACTCCTTCACCGCCCTCGGCGCCAGGTCGGAGTCGGATGTCGCGGGCAACAACACCTCGAACAACACGACGGCGACGGCCAACGCCTTCACGGTGGGCAACATCCTGCGCGGCAACCTGCAGACCACCTCGAGCGTGACGGACCAGGACTACTTCTCGGTGTCGCTCAACGCCGGGGAGCGGTTCCTCGCGTGGGCCGACTCCTTCACGACGAGTCGCGCGTTCACGCTCCGGCTCTTCGCCCCCAACCCCGACGGTTCGCAGCGCCTGTGCTACACGGGCAAGACCGACAGCACCGCGGCCCAGACCAGCTCGGTGTTCGCCTACACGGCCCCGACCAGCGGAACCTATTTCGTGCGCATCGCCGGCATCTCGCGCCGGCAGATGTTCTACCGCATCCGCACCGCGTTCGGCGCCACCGCCTCCGAACGAGGCCGCGATCAGCGCGACGCGTTCACGGCCTGGTCGGACGACGGCTCGACCTGGTCCACCCCGACGAGGATGAACGACGACGCGGTCGGCTTCGACAACTGGCTTCCCGAGGTGGGCGTCGGCGGCGACGGCATGCCCTACGGCATGTGGTTCGACCACCGCGACGACACCTACGGCTCGCGCGCCCACATCTACCTGACGCGCTCGGCCGACGGCGGCGCGACCTGGGCCGCGAACCAGCGGGTGACGAGCGTCCAGCTCAACTTCACCACGGCGCCGGTCAACATCGCCCCGAACGAGGGCGACTACAGCCACATCACCGCGAGCGCGACGCGCATTCATCCCACCTGGGCGGACGCGCGCGCCTCGAACCCGAGCGTGGACGTGTTCACGACCGCGGTGCTCACGACCAGCTCGATCAGCTCGTGCCCGAACGACACGACGGTGGACGCCGACGCGGCGACCACCGCCGGCTGGACGCTGGCCAACGACAGCCCGCTGTTCGCGGGGACTTACGGCGTTTCGCTCTCGAGCACGCGCGCCTGGCCGGTCAGCGGCACGCCGACGATCGCGATCCCGGCGGAGGGTTCGGCGTTCTACACCGCGAACGTGACGGTGCCGGACACGGCCGCGGCCGGCGTCAACACGATCTGCCTGACGCTCACGACGCCGGGCGGCGTGGTGGTGGGCGAGTGCTGCTACAACGTCACGGTCAACGCGGGCAACACGGGCGTGCTCGAGCACCTGAGCGGCCTGGCGCTCGCACCCGCGTGGCCGAACCCGGCGCGCGGCAGCGCCCGCATCGCGTTCTCGCTGCCGAATCCGGGCCGCGTGAAGCTGAGCGTCTACGACCTCGCCGGCGCCCGCGTGCGCACGCTGGTGGACGGCGATCGCTCCTCGGGCGCGCAGTCGGTCTTCTGGGACGGCCGCGACACCGGCGGCAGCCCGGTCCGCGCGGGCTCCTACTTCGTCCGCCTCGAGTTCGCCGGCCGCAGCCTGACCCGGCGCCTGGTGATGACCCGCTAGCTCCGGCCGCACGCCGCTTCCCCCCGCGGGCCGCGCTCCCCCCGAGCGCGGCCCGCCGGCTTTCCGGCGGTCGCGGTGGTGGGCGGGCGTCGCCAGTCGCAGCTGACTCGTACCACCGGGGCCCCGGCGGCGGGCGGGTGGACAGGTCGCGTATGGGCGGACGCTCACCTCGGACATCCTGTCCTCGGCTCGCTAGGCGCTCGGGGCGCTTCGCCATCCCTGGCTCCCGCGCCCCTCGCGACTCCGCCCATACGCGACCTGTCCACCCGCCCACCGCCTGCGCTCCGAAGGGCGCAAATCCGCTGGTCCCATCACGCGCCCTCTCCAAGCCCTGCGGGCCGGGGAGCGCGTGAATCGGGGGAGTCTGGCGACGCGCGGGAGCCAGGGCCGGCGGAGCGCGTCGCCAGCCTAGCGAAGCGGAGGCCAGGGATGGCCGAAGCGCAGCGTCCCCCGATTCACGCGCTCCCCGGCCCGCAGGGCGACCGTCGCGAGCCAAGCGCGGGCCCGCGACCCGCAGGGCGACCGTCGCGAGCCAGGCGCGGCTCCGGCCACGCGGGGCGACCGTCGCGAGCCAGGCCGCGGGCCCGGCCTCGCGAGGCCCGCTCGGAGAAAAGTCGAGAAAGTTCTTGCGCCTCCCCGCCGACAAGTGATTTTATGCATCACTCGGAATAGTTATGCAGACGCCCAACGGAGGCCCCGTGGCCACGCCGAACCGCTCGCAGCGCCTGACGCTCATCGGCAAGCTCCTCGAGGCGCGCCGCTTCTCCAGTCAGGAGGAGCTGGCCGGCGCCCTGTCGCGCGCCGGTGTCGAGGTCACGCAGGCCACGCTGTCGCGCGACCTGCGCAGCCTCGGCGTCGCCAAGCGCGCCGCCAGCGGACAGGCCTGGTACGAGCTGCCCACGCCCGCCGTCGAAGCGCTCGACCACCGCCGGCAGATGCTCGACCTCAAGGTGTTCGTCAACGAGACGCGCCTCGCGCAGAACCTCGCCGTCGTCGTCACCCCGCCCGGCCACGCCAGCGCCGTCGCGCGCGCCGTGGACCTGCTCGAGTTCGAGGGCCTCGTCGGCTCCGTCGCCGGCGACGACACCGTGCTCTGCATCCTGGCCGACAAGTCCACCGCCCGCCGGTTCAAGCGTCATCTCGACGCCCTCGCCGGCCGAACCGGAGGTACCCAGTGACCGCTCCCGTCCTGCCCGCGCTCTCGACCGCTCCCGCGAACGGCGTCGCCCGCCGCAACGCGCGCGTCGCCGTGCTCGGGGCCAGCGGCTACTCGGGGCAGGAGTTCGTGCGGCTCTCGATCGCCCACGACGGCATCGCCGTCGGCGCGCTCGTCTCGCGCGAGCACGCCGGCCGGCCCGCCGCCGAGCTCATGCCCGGCCTCGACTCGCGGCTCGCGAAGCTGCCCGATCCGGTGCAGCCCCAGGCGCTGCCCGCGCTGTTCGAGGAAGGCGCCTTCGACACCCTCGTCGCCTGCCTGCCGCACGGCGCGTTCCGCGCCTTCGCCGCCGAGCACGCCGACTGGCTCGCGCGCGTGCCGCGCGTCGTGGACCTGTCGCAGGACCACCGCGACGGCGTCGAGGGCTACGTGTACGGCCTGCCCGAGGCGTTCCGCGACTCGCTCGCCGGCGCCAGCCGCATCGCCAATCCCGGCTGCTACCCGACCGCCGCCACGCTCGCGCTGCTGCCCGCGCTCGAACTCGGCTGGCTCGCCGGCACCGCCTGCATCACCGCCCTCTCGGGCGTGAGCGGCGCCGGCCGCAAGGCGGCGCTCGGCACCTCGTTCGTCGAGCTCGACGGCGGCGCCGCCATCTACCGCGCCGGCGAGGTGCACGCGCACGTGCCCGAGATGACGCGCAACTTCGCGCGTCTCTCGTCGCGCCCGACCGCCGTCTCGTTCGTGCCCCAGCTCGCGCCCATGGCGCGCGGCATCCTGCTCACCGCCATGGCCCCGCTCGCGCGACCGCTCGCGCCCGAGGACGCGCACGCCGCCTACGCGCACCGCTACCGGGACGAGACCTTCGTGCGCGTGCTGCCGCCCGGCTCGTGGCCCGAGACGCGCGCGGTCAAGAACTCGAACCGCTGCGACCTCGCGGTCACGACCGTCCATGGCGGGCGCACGCTGCTCGCGACCACCGCGATCGACAACCTGGTCAAGGGCGCGGCCGGCCAGGCGATTCAGAACCTGAACCTGCTGCTCGGCTGGCCCGAGGGCTGGGGCCTGCCCGTTCACGGAAGCCCCTGGTGACGGGCGCTCCCGCGACGGGCCGCGGCGTCACGCCGCCGCTGGTCCTCAAGCTCGGCGGCCGCGCGCTCGAGACCCCGGGCGCCGCGGCCGAGTTCGCCGGCGCGCTCGCCGCGCTCGGCCGGCCGGCCGTGCTCGTGCACGGCGGCGGCGCCGAGGTGACGCAGTGGTGCCTCAAGCTCGGGCTCGAGACGCGTTTCGCCGACGGCCTGCGCGTCACCGACGCGGCCACCCTCGAGGTCGCAGCGGCCGTGCTCGCCGGGCTCGCCAACAAGCGGCTCGTCGCGGCGCTGCGCGAGCGCGGCGTGGACGCGGTCGGGCTCGCGGCGCTCGACGGCGGCACGCTCGCCGTGCGGCCGCACGCGCGCGCCTCGTCGCTCGGCGCCGTCGGCGAGGTCGCGGGCGCCGATCCCTCGCTGCTCGAATCGCTGCTCGCGGCCGGCCGCACCCCGGTGCTCGCCAGCCTGGGCGCGTACCGCGGCGCGCTGCTCAACGTGAACGCCGACGACGCGGCCGCCGCGCTCGCCGCCGCGCTCGGCGCCTGCGATCTGCTGCTGCTCTCCGACGCCCCGGGCCTCGAGCTCGATGGCGCCGTCGTGCGCGAGCTGCCCGCCGCCGCCATCGCGCGCGCGCTCGCGCGGCCCGAGGTCGGAGGCGGCATGCGGCCCAAGCTGCGGGCCGCCGCCGCCGCGCTCGCGGCCGGCGTCGGCCGTGCCCACATCGCCTGCTGGAACGGACCCGAGACGCTCGCCGCCCTGCTCGGCGGAACCGGCGCGGGCACCACGCTGGTCGCCACCCCGGAGGCCTCCCATGCCTGACGCCGCCCTGCTGAACGCTATGCCCATCGCGCCCGGCTTCGCCGTGGACGAGGTCGCGTCGCACGCACCCGTCTACCCGCTGCCGCGTCTCGAGCTGGCCTCGGGCCGCGGCGCGCGCGTCACCGACACCGCCGGCCGCACCTATCTCGACTTCGTCAGCGGCATCGCCGTCAACGCGTTCGGGCACGCGCCCGAAGGGCTCGCGTCCGTCGTCGCGGCGCAGCTCGCGACGCTCGGCCAGGTCTCGAACCTGTTCGCCAACGGCCCGGCCGTCTCGCTCGCGCGCGAGCTGACGGCGGCGACCGGCTACGATCGCGCGTTCTTCTGCAACTCGGGCGCCGAAGGCGTCGAGGCCGCGCTCAAGTTCGCGCGCGCGCGCGCGAAAGCGCGCGGATTGCGGGGCCGCGACATCGTCGCCTTCAAGGGCGGCTTTCACGGGCGCACCGGCTTCGCGCTCTCGGCCACGCACACGCCGGCCTATCGCGAGCCGTTCCAGCCGCTCGTGCCCGGGGTGCGTTTCGCGGACTTCAACGACGCGCCGGCGCTCGACGCGATCCTCGACGAGGACGTCTGCGCGGTGATCGTCGAGGTCGTTCAGGGCGAAAGCGGCGCGGTTCCGGCCTCGCGGGAGTTCCTGTCCGCGCTCAGGACGCGGACCTCCGAGCGCGGCATCGCCCTCGTCCTCGACGAGGTGCAGACCGGCATGGGCCGCACCGGCAGGCTCCTCGCGCAGGAACACTTCGGAGTGCGCGGCGAGTACACCGTCGTCAGCAAGGCGCTCGGCGCGGGCCTTCCCATCGGCGCGGTCCTGATGACCGCGGACGCGGCGGCGGCGCTCTCCCCCGGCATGCACGGCTGCACGTTCGGCGGCAACCCGGTGTGCGCGACCGCGGCGCGCTGGTCGCTGGCGAAGGTGACCGCGCCCGGATTCCTCGAGACCGTCCGCGAACGGGCGGCGGAGCTCGAGCGCGGCCTCGCGGAACTCGCCGCGAAGCAGCCGGCGGTGCGCGAATCGCGCGGGCTCGGGCTGCTGCGCGCCGTGGACCTGGACCCCGGCGCCGGCTTCGGCGCCCCGCAACTGCTCGCCGCGGCGCGCGAGCAGGGACTGCTGCTCGTCCGCGGCGGCGAGCGTGCGGTGCGGCTGCTGCCGCCACTCAACGTCACGCACGACGAGATCGCCGAAGCCCTCGGCGCGCTCGATCGCGCGCTCACCGCCCTGCGGGCGGCCGTCACGAAGGGAGACGCGAAGTGAACACCCACGGCCCCTCGCGCGTGAAGAAGGCGGTCCTCGCCTATTCCGGCGGACTCGACACCAGCATCATCGTGCCGTGGCTCAAGGAGAGCTACGGCTGCGAGGTCGTCTGCTACTGCTCGAACGTCGGACAGGGCGGGCTCGAGCTGGACGGGCTCGAAGCCAAGGCGCGCCAGATCGGCGCCGACGACGTGCGGGTCGAGGACCTGCGCGAGACGTTCCTGTCCGACTACGTGTTCCCGATGCTGCGCGCGGCCGCGACGTACGAGGGCCGCTACCTGCTCGGCACCTCGATCGCCCGCCCGCTCATCGCCTCGCGGCAGGTGGCCTGCGCGCACGCGGTGGGCGCCGACGCGCTCGCGCACGGCTGCACGGGCAAGGGCAACGACCAGGTGCGCTTCGAGCTCGCCTACATGGCGCTCGCTCCCGAACTGCACGTCATCGCGCCGTGGCGCGAGTGGGACATCGTCTCGCGCGAGGACGCCATGGACTACGCGGCGGCCCGCGGAATCCCGCTGGCCCAGAAGAAGTCCGACCTGTTCTCGCGCGACGCCAACCTCTGGCACCTCTCGCACGAGGGCGGTCCGCTCGAGGATCCGACGCAGGCCCCGCCCGAATCCATGTACCGCCTGACCGCGGCTCCCGCCGACCGGCCCGCGGCCGCCGAGGTCGTCCGCATCGGCTTCGAACGCGGCCGGCCGGTGTCGCTGAACGGCCGGACGCCCGGCGCCGTCGCGCTCGTCGAGCAGCTCAACGCCCTCGCCGGCCGGCACGGCGTCGGCCGCGTGGACATCGTCGAGAGCCGGCTCGTGGGCATGAAGTCGCGCGGCGTGTACGAGACGCCCGCCGGCACGGTGCTCCACGAAGCGCTCGAGGACCTGTGCCGGCTGACGCTGCCGCACGACGTGCTGCGCACGCGCGCCGAGCTGTCGCAGCGCTACGCCGACCTCGTCTACAACGGCCAGTGGTTCACGCCGCTGCGGCACGCGCTGCAGGCCTTCTTCGACGCCACCACCGAGGACGCCACCGGCGAGGTCGCGGTCGAGCTCCACCAGGGCCGCGCCGCCGTGTGCGGTCGCACCAGCCCGAACACGCTCTACCGGCCCGACCTCGCGTCGTTCGACATGACCGGCTACCAGCCGAAGCACGCCGAAGGCTTCATCCGGCTCTTCGGCCTTCCGGGCGCGACCGGCGCGCGGCGCGGCGGCGGGTCCGCGACGCGCCGGCCCGCCGAAGTGCTCGCGAATGACTGACGCGCGGCCCGCCGTGTGGGCCGGCCGCCTCGCGGCCGGGCTCGACCCGCGCGCGAAGCGGCTCAACGACTCGCTGCCCGTGGACCGCGTCCTGTGGCCCGAGGAGCTGGCGCTGACGCGCGCCTACGCCGCGACGCTCGCCGAGTGCGGCGTGCTCTCGGCCGCCGAATGCGGCGCGCTGGTCACGGCCGCCGACGATCTCGAGAGCGGCCTCGCCTCGGGCTCGGAGCCGCTCTCCGGAGAGGACGTTCACTCCGCCGTCGAGGCGGGGCTGGAAGCCCGCTGCGGGGAACCCGCGCGCCGCCTGCACACCGGGCGCAGCCGCAACGACCAGGTCGCGACGCTCCTGCGCATGCGCGTGATGGCGCTCGCCGAGCAGGCGGTCGAGGACCTGCGCCAGCTCGAGCGCGCGCTGGTGGCGCAGGCGCACGCCGCGGGCGGACTCGCGTGCGCCGCCCACACGCACCTGCAGCCCGCGCAGCCCATCCTGCTCGCGCACTTCTGGCTCGCGCACGTCGCCGCCTTCGAGCGCGACGAGGAGCGCTTCGCCGCCGCGCGCGAGGCCGCCGACCGCATGCCGCTCGGCTCGGGAGCGGTCGCGGGCACGCCGCTGCGCTACGACCGCTACGCGCTGGCGCAGCGGCTCGGGTTCTCGCGGCTCGCCACCAACAGCCTCGACGCCGTGGGCGACCGGGACTTCGCGCTCGAATACCTGAACGCCGCGGCGCTGCTGGGGCTGCACCTCTCGCGCCTCGCCGAGGATCTGGTGCTCGCCTGCTCGCCCGGCTTCGGCTGGTTCGCCGCGCCCGACGGCTTCAGCACCGGGTCGAGCCTGCTGCCGCAGAAGCGCAACCCCGACCTCTTCGAGCTGGCGCGCGGCAAGTCGGCGCGCTTCCTCGCCAACGCGCAGCGCCTCGCGGTGCTCCTGAAAGGCCTGCCGAGCGCGTACCAGAAGGACCTGCAGGAGGACAAGGAAGCGGTCTTCGACACGGCCGCCCACCTCGATTCGCTGCTCGAGGCGCTCACGCCCGCCGTCGCCGCGCTGCGGCCCATTCCCGAGCGGCTCGCCGCGGGCCTGACGCCCGACCTGCTCGCGGTCGAGCTGGCGGACGCGCTCGTCGAGGACGGCGTGCCGTTCCGCGACGCGCACCGCGCGGTGGGTCAGCTCTGGGCCGCTGCCGAGGCCCGGGGCGCCGGGCCGGCGGAGCTTCCGCCCGCCGATCGCCTCGCGATCCATCCCGGCTTCACCGACGAGCGCCTCGGCTCGCTGTCGGTCGAAGCGGCGCTCGCGCGCCGCTCGCACGCCCCGGGCGCCGGAGCCGGTTCGGTCGCGGAGCAGCTCGCGCACGCCGACGCCCGCCTCGGACTCGGGCCCGGCGAGGCCCTGCCGGCCACCACCGACACCACACCGCACGTCCGCGCGCCGCATCCCCCGACGTCTTCAGCCCCCCGGCACGAAGACGTGCGGCGCGTGGACGGTGTGGTGATCCGCCGCGCGGGCGTGGACGACGTGCCCGGGATCGCCGCGGTCATGGCGGACTACGTCGCGCAGGGCGTGCTGCTGCCGCGTCCGGTGAGCGAGCTGTTCCAGTGCGTGCGCGAGTTCTGGGTCGCCGAGGACGGCGGCGCCGTGATCGCCACGGCGGCGCTGCGGCTGTTGTGGCGCGATCTCGGCGAAGTGCGCTCGCTCGCGGTCCGGCCCGACGCGCACGGCCGGGGCCTGGGCGCCGCGCTCGTCGAGGCCGTGGTCGGCGACGCCCGTTCGCTCGGCCTGCCGCGCGTCATCGCGCTCACCCGCGAGGTCGAGTTCTTCACGCGCAACGGCTTCGTCGTCGTGCCGCGCGAGACGCTGCCTCGCAAGGTCTGGACCGACTGCATGAAGTGCCCGCGCCGCCATGCGTGCGACGAGGTCGCCGTCGCGCTCGACCTCGTGCCCGGCGCCTCGGAGGAGGCCGCGAGGGCCGCACGCGCCTACTCGTTGCCCATGCCGCAGGCCGCCCCGACCGAGGGCGGGCTTCCCATCATCTCGTGACGACCCGACCCGGAGGCGAAGCCGAAGTGAAGAACGCTCCTTTCCATCTGGTGGACCTGCTCGGGCTCGAGCGCGGCTGGGTGCTGGAACGGTTCACCGAGGCCGACCGGCTGCGCGCGCTGCGCGGCACGCCGAAGGCGCCGCGGCCGCTCGCGGGCCGGACCGCGGCGCTCGTCTTCCACAAGCCGTCGCTGCGCACGCGCGTCTCGTTCACGGTCGGCATGCACGAGCTGGGCGGAGACGCCGTGGACCTCGGGGCCGTCGAAGTGAGCGAGCACGGCCGCGAGAGCGTGCCCGACGTCGCGCACGTCCTTTCGGGCATGGTGGACCTGGTCGTCGTGCGCACGTTCTCGCACTCGCTCGTCCGCAAGCTCGCGGCGCACTCGGGCGTGCCGGTGGTCAACGCGCTCACCGACCATTCGCACCCCTGCCAGATCCTCGCCGACCTGTACACGCTCTGGCGCGCCGGACGCGACCTCGACTCGATCCAGGTCGCGTGGGTCGGCGACGGCAACAACGTGCTGCACTCGTGGCTCGAGGCCGCGACGATCTTCGGCTTCGGCCTGCGCGTCGCGGTGCCCGACGGCTTCGAGCCCGACGCGGGCCTGTTCCTCGAGGCCGAGCGGCGCAGCGGCGGACGCGTCCGGCGCGTGCGCGACCCGCGCGAGGCCGCGCGCGGCGCCGACGTGATCTACACCGACACCTGGACCAGCATGGGCCAGGAGGAGGAGGCGCAGTGGCGCAACATCGCGTTCGCCGGCTACACCGTGGACGAATCGCTCATGGCGCTCACGAACGACGACGCCGTCTTCATGCACTGCCTGCCCGCGCACCGCGGCGAAGAGGTGACCGACGGGGTGATTGACGGGCCGCGCAGCATCGTGATCGAGGAAGCCGAAAACCGCCTGCACCTGCAGAAGGCGCTGATGGTCGCGCTGGTGGCGGCGGCGGGAGGGCGCCGTGCCCGGGGCAGGGCGACCGTGGGCGTTCCCGCCGGCGTCTGATCGCCCGCGCGGCCGGCGCGCGGGCGACCGGCGGGCGCGACGTCCTGTGCTAACTTTCCCCGCCATGAACTCCCGCACCCTGCCGGTCCGGCTCGCGCCCGTCGCGGCCGCCCTCCTCATCGCCGCCGCCGCCCTCGTGGCGGGCGAGCCGCGCGCCCAGGGTCTGGCCGCGATTCCCGCCCGGCCCGACACGCTCGGGCGGCTCTCGCCGGCGCGCATGCTCGCCGACAGCGCGCGCCGTCCGGTGACCCTTCCGCCGCGGCCGGTCGTTCCGCCGCCCAGGCCGGTCGCGCCCGACACCAGCAACGGTCCGGCCGTGCCCGCCGACATCCCCGGCTTCTGGCGCACGCGCGCCGAGCGCACGGCGTGGAAGCAGACCGCCGACTACGACGAGACGATGCGCTACTGCCGCCAGCTCGAGGGCGGCTCGCGCTGGATCAAGGTCGTCACCTACGGCACCAGCGGCCAGGGCCGCGACCTGCCGCTCGTCGTCGTCTCGCGCGACCGCGCCTTCACGCCCGACGCCGCGCACGCGACCGGCAAGCCCATCCTGCTGATCGTCAACGGCATCCACTCGGGCGAGATCGAGGGCAAGGACGCCTCGCTCGCGCTGGTTCGCGACATGGCCGTGCTGCGCACGCGCGAGAACCTGCTCGACTCGTGCATCGTGCTCGTGCTTCCCATCCTGTCGGTGGACGCGCACGAGCGGAGCTCGAAGTACAACCGCATCAACCAGAACGGTCCCGAGGAGATGGGCTGGCGGTTCACGCCCATCGGCCTCAACCTCAACCGCGACTGGATGAAGACCGAGTCGCCCGAGATGACGGCGCTGCTCGCCAACGTCTACACGAAGTGGTGGCCGGACCTGATGTTCGACGACCACACGACCGACGGCGCCGACTACCGGCACGACCTCAGCTACGGGTTCCAGAACGGTGGCGGCGTCGCGCCCTCGCTGACCCGCTGGTACGAGCAGGCGTTCGAGGGCCGGGTGCTGCCCAGGCTCGCCGCGCTCGGCCACCTGCCCGCGCCCTACCTCAGCTTCCGCCGCGGGGCCGATCCCCTCAGCGGCATTGACTTCGGCTGGATGCCGCCGCGGTTCTCGAACGCCTACACGCCGCTGCAGTGCCGCGCCTCGATCCTCGTCGAGACGCACATGCTCAAGCCCTACGGCGTGCGGGTGAAGGCGACCTACGACCTGCTCGCCAGCACGCTCGAGGACATCCGCGAGCATCCGGGCGAGCTGCGCGCCGCCGTGCGCGCCGCCGAGGACGGCATGGTCGCGCTGGCGCGCCGCCGCGGCCCGCTCGTGCTGTCGTCGCGGACGACCGACCGGGCGACGCCCTTCGACTTCAAGGGCGTCGTGACGAAGTGGGAGCCGAGCGACATCACCGGCGGGCTCGTGCCGCGCTACACGAGCGCGCCGTGGGACACGATCATCCCGCTCTATCGCGAGACCGTGCCCGAGCTGACGGTCCAGGTGCCCGCCGGCTACCTCGTGCCCCGCGAGTGGAGCGACGCGATCGACGTGCTGCAGACGCAGGGGGTCGCGATGCGCCGCCTGCGGCGCGCCTTCAGCGACACCGTCGAGGTCCAGCACGTGCTCGAGTGGTCCGAGGACGCCCGCAGCTTCGAAGGCCACCACATGACGAGTGCGAAGCAGGTGCGGCTCGAGCGCCGGCTGCGCTCGTTCCGCGCCGGCGACGTGTGGGTGCCGGCCGATCAGCGCTCGGGGGCGCTGGTCGTCAACCTGTGCGAGGCCCAGGCGCCCGACGGATTTCTGGCCTGGAACTTCTTCGACACGGTGTTCGAGCGGAAGGAGTACGGCGAGGACTACGTCGTCGAGCCGCTGGCGAAGCGGATGCTCGCGCAGGACCCGGCGCTGGCGCGCGAGTTCGCGGCGAAGCTCGCCGCCGACTCGTCGTTCGCGAAAAGCCCGTGGGCGCGCGTGGATTTCTTCTACCGCCGCTCGCCGTGGGCCGACCCGGAGCAGGATCTGAGCCCGATCGTCCGGGCACTCCGGCCCGTGCCGGAGAGCGCGCTCGAGCCGCCCGCGGGCAACGCCCCCGAGCCGGCCCTCGGACCGCGGCGCTGAGGTCGCGGACCGCGTCGTCGGCGCAGCCGCACCCGCACGCGCGGTCCGTGCCCGCGCGAGACCGGCCCTACTTCCAGCCCTCGCGCATCGCGCGGGCGTAGGCGTCCCAGTAGGGGTCCGGCAGCGGCTCGTCGAAGGTGAGCACGTTGCCGTCGGGTTCGGCGAGCCACAACCGGCCGGAGCCCTTCAGGACCTCGCCGATGTCGGCGGCGGCGATGCCGTCGGTCGCGAGCGCCTGGAGCACCGCCCCGGCGCGCGGCGGGCTCGCCGTCAGCAGCAGCGCGCCCTCGGCCAGCGAGAGGTAGGGGTCCACTCCCAGCACTTCGCACGCGACCCGCACCTCGGGCGCGAGCGGAATGCGGGCGCGCTCGATCCGCAGATCGTGGCCGCACGCCTTCGCCAGCTCGACGAGCCCGCCGATCACGCCGCCCTCGGTCGCGTCGTGCATCGCGGTGACGCCGCGCTCGCGAACACCTGCGCGGATCGCCGCGCGGCAGTCGGCGACGACGCTCACCCGCGACTCGAGCGCGCGCAACTTCGCGAGGGCGTCCTCGGCCAGCCCCGCGGCGGCGAGCGCCGCACCCAGCCGCTGCGGGCACAGCGCCGCCGCCACCGCGGCCGTCTCGATCGCGCAGCCCTTGGTGATCAGCACGCGGTCGCCGGGCGAGGCCATGGCCGGCGTCAGGTGGCGGCCCTCGTCGCCCATGCCGACCAGCGTGGCGGCGCCGACGATGCTCAGGTCGCAGCCCTCGTAGCGGCCCGTATGGCCCGTCACCACCGCGACGCCGAGCCGGGTCCATTCGTCGCTCATCGCCTGCCAGTACTCGGCGAACGCCTCGTCGGACCAGTGCGGCGGCAGCGCGAAGCTGACGCTCGCGTACGCGGGCGGGATGCCGGTGGTCCACAGGTCGGAGGCGAGCAGGTGGCAGGCGAGCCGCGCCGAACGGGCGGGTCCGAGCGCCGGAATCACCGACAGCGGATCGGTGGTCATCGCCATCACCCGCCCCGCGCCGACGCGGACGATCGCCGCGTCGTGACCCGCGCGCGGACCGACCAGCACCTCGGGCCGCTCCGCGCCGAGCCGCGGTGCGACGAGGCGCGCGAACGCCTCGGGCGAAAGCTTGCCGAGCGCTCCCGCCGCCGGGGCGTGCGTCGTCACGGCAACGACGGCCCGTAGAGCACGGCGTTGGTCAGCAGCCGCTCGGTGTTGCGCCAGAAGCCGCGGAACAGCACCGGGCCGCCGATCATCACCACGTGTCCGCCGCCGGTCGGCTCGTCAATGGCGAACGCGCCGCCCGCGAGCCGGCGCTCCGTCTCGGGCCAGGTCCAGCCGGTCACGGTGAGCGGCGTGCGGTCGAAGACCAGCGCGTTCGCGCCGTCGCGGGAGCGCGTCAGCATCGTCGAGCCCTGCAGCATCACGGGAATGCGCGCGTCGCGGTACCCGTAGGCGAGCCAGTGCATCGGGTCGAGCGATGCCCAGAACGTCGTGCCCGGCACGTACTGCGGCCGGCGTTCGGATTCGGCGCGGGCGCTGTCGGCCGGCGCGTCGTCGTCGCCCTTGTCGTCCTTCTTCACCTTCACGCCCACGACCTTCGCGCTCGAGAGACCGACGCTCTTCAGCGTCGGATACTCGGCGGCGTCGTCCAGGCAGACGAGCGTTCCGCCGCGCGCGATCCAGCCCTTGAGCGCGTCGAGATCGCCGATCGAGCGTGCGAGCGCGCCGCCGTTGCCGTCGGGCAGGATCACGACGTTGTACTTCTCGAGCGCGCCGGCGAGTCGCCCGGCCGGAAGGGCGGTGAAACGCACGCCGAGCCGGCGCTCGAACAGGAACCAGGCCCAGCCGTAGGCGTCCTGGCTGCCGGGCCCGTCCACGAGGATGGCGATCTGCGGCCGCTTCAGGCTGGCCACGCTGTACGAGCCGATCCCCGTGTCGCCTTCGTCCGGGTAGGCGGAGTCGAGCGCCGCGACCGTGACGCCGCAGTCGCGGGCCAGCGCCGCGATGCGGGCGTGCAGCGTCGCCGGGTTGCGCTCGACGCGCGCGATGAAGCTGCCGCGCGGCCAGTCGCGCCCCCCGGCCCGCAGCGGCCGGGTCGCCGTCGCGATGCGGAAGTCCTCCTGCAGCAGCCGCAGCGCCAGGCGCGCCGCGCCGTCGGTCGCGCTCGACCAGACATAGGCGCTGCCCGCCGCGCCGCCCTCCACGCGCCCGCGCAGGTCGAGCGCGATCGCCCCCGAGACGTCGCGCATCACGAGCGGACCGGCCCGCGAGACGCGGGCGCTGAACGGCATCCCGACCGCCGCGGAATCGCTCAGCGTCTCGGTGGCCTCGTCGGGCGCGTTCGGATCCGGCTCGGCGAGCAGCACGCCGGCCGGGGGAGACTCGCGCAGCGCGTACGCGGGCACTCCGTACGTGGCCGGCAGGCACCACGAGGTGATGTCGTAGAAGTCGTAGTCCTCCTCGGGGGTGTTCCTTCCGCGACGGAGGTTGCGTTCGTATTTCTCCAGCTCGCGGCGCGCGAACGCGGAGTCCACGGAACGGTCGAACTCGATGAGGGCGCGGGCCACCCGGCCGCCCGGCTGCGCCGCGTCCACCACGAACGCTCCCCGCGGAAACGCGCGCGCGACCTCGGCGCGTGGGGCCTCGGGATTCCCGGTGCGATCGAGTCCCCTGCCCTCCTTCGGCGCCGGCCGGCTCGCCGCGTCGGACCAGATCGGGCGCGCCGCCTTCACGCTGAACGCGTTCCGGACCCAGCGCACCTCGACGCCGGCGTGAATCAGGTTCTCGGCCAGCGCCGCGGCCCGCAGCGGATCGTCGCCCGGATCGAGCACGTAACCCCGCGCGCCCGCCGGAGGCGCGCACGACTCGCGCGCGAAGCGCGCCGCGTCGCGCAGGCGCTCCTCGCGGTGCGCGACCGCCGTCTCCAGCGTCGTCAGCGAAGCGACGAAGTGCCGCTCCATGCCGTCCAGCATCGTCACCACCGTGCCGTCGTCGCGGCGCAGGGCGAGGTTGCCGCCGCCGTCGGTCTCGTAGGTCATGCCGATCGCGCCCATCAGCGTCGGCCACACGTCCCAGTAGCCCGCGGCATGGAAGTCGAAGACGTCCCGCACCAGGTAGAGCCAGCCGTAGCGGTCGAACGCCGCGCCGTTGGCGCGGCCGAACGTCTCCACCCAGCGCTTGTAGTCCGCGTGCGGCAGCGTCCAGTTCGTCGGTTCGGAGGTCGGCGGGAAGAAGAACGACGGCGTCTGCCCGTGGTGGTCCACGAACACCTGCGGGCGCCAGCGGCGGATCGCCCGCGAGGACTGCTGCGATTCCGGCTGGCTCATCGCCAGCGCGTCGCGGTTCGGGTCGAACCTGTAGTGCGTGTAGCGGCCGTAAATGCCCCACGGCTGCGAGCGCTGCTGCTCGAGCGCCCAGCGTTCGGGGTCGCCCTGTCCGTTGGCGTTGACCCAGGTCACGAAGCGTTCGTGCCCGTCCGGATTGTGGGCCGGGTTGATGAGCACGACCGCGTGCTCGAGCAGCGCCTTCGTGTCGGCGCCGTCGCCCGCGACGAGCTGGTAGGCGACCTGCATCATCGCCTCGAACGACGCGGACTCGTCGCCATGCATGCTGTAGTTGAGCCACACCGTGACCGGAGTCTCGCGCACCAGTTTGTCGATTGTCGCCGCGTCCCGGCCGCGCGGATCCGCGATCGCCCCGTTCGCCTCGCGGATCTGCTCGAGCCGGGCCAAGTTTCCGGGGCTCGAGACGATGAACAACGTGCGCTCGCGCGCTTCGACGCTCTTGCCGATGGACTCGCGCCGCACCCGCTCGGGCCGGGCGTGCGCGAGCGCGTCGAGGTAGCGCTCCATGTTGCCCCACGTGGTGTGGAACGTGCCGGGCGCGTAGCCGAGCACCTCGGCGGGGCGCGGCACGCCATCTCGGTAGGGGCCGCGGTCGTAGAAGCCGAACCTCGCGGTCGCGGCGAACGCGGTGGTCGCGGCGAGCGTCACGGCGAGTGCGATGCCGAGGACAAAGGCGATCAGGCGGCGCATGCGGGGTCTCCGGGCGGGTGGGGTCCGCTTCCGCGGCACGCAGGGTGCCGTGCGGCCGGCGGGCGGGAAGACGGGCAGTCTAGCCCGACCTATTCATGAACCGTGAGCCGAGAGTGACGGATGCCCGTGAAGCGCAAGGAGCAGGGCTGGCCAGCGACGCAGTCGTGTCGGTGTCACGTCGAGGAAGCCGGACAGCCCTGCGACGCAGCGATTCGCGGGCATCCGTCACTTGCAGGCCATGGGTTCATGAATAGGTCGGGCCAGGCCAGCCGGCCGGCCGAATGCACTGATCGTCGGCGGACGCGGCTCAGCGCGGGCGGGCCCTGGCCCCCCGGGGGCGCGCGTCGTACTTCTTGAACAGCTCGGTCTGCCGGCTCCTCATCGGGACCGGCCGGCCGGCGATGAACACCTGCTCGCAATGGGTCGCGACCTCGAGCGGGTCGCCGTCGGTGATCTGCAGATCGGCGATCTTGCCCGGCTCGATCGAGCCCAGCCGGTCGGCCACGCCCAGGATGCGCGCCGGGTAGAGCGTCACGCTCTTCAGCGCCTCGTCGCGCGGCAGCCCGAAGGCCGCGGCCGTGGCCGCGTGCTGCGGCAGGTTGCGCACGCCCGCGGCGCTGAAGCCGCCGCCCTGATCGGCGATGCAGAACGTCACGCCCGCCGCGGCCAGCCTGCCCGGCAGCGTGAAGGCCTCGTCGTAGGCGTCCGATCGGCGCCCCGGCATCCTGAGCGTGCCGCTGACGATCACCGCCATGCCGCGCGCCTTGAGATCGTCCGCGAACAGGGCCGCGTCGCGGCCGCCGATCAGCACGGCGCCCCTCAGCTTCTGCTCGTCCACGAAGTTCAGCACGCCGCGGATCTGCGCCTCGGTCTCCGCTTCGAAGAACACGGGGATCTCGCCGCGCACCACCCGTCGCATCGCGTCCCATTTCACATCTGCGTCATGGGCGGGGATCCCCGCCGCGCCCTCGGCGGCGCGCGCCTTCTCGTACGCGCGCGCGTCGCCGAACGTGGTGCGAATCGCCTCGAGCGCCGCGTCCCGGCGCTTCGCCTGCTCCTCGTCGCTCAGCGGCATGAACCAGCCCCGCACCGGCGAGATGTTCGGCCAGCGCACGTGCAGCGCCACCGCCCGGCGGACGGTCATGTCCTCCTGCGTCCAGCCGTCGAGGTGGACGAGCGCCGAGAGCCCGTGAATCGTGCCGCCGCCCGGCACGACCAGGGCGCTGGTCACGCCGTTCAGCCGTGCGACCGGCAGCAGGTCCGAATCGGGATTGATCATCACCTCGGCGCGAATGTTCGGGTTCACGTCGCCCGTTTCCTGCGTGTCGTTGCTGCCCTCGATGGTTCCGACCTCGATCAGGCCCAGCATCGTGTTCGCGGCGATGAAGCCGGGATAGACGTGCTTGCCGCGGCAGTCGTACACGGTGGCGTCCGAGGGTGCCGCGAGTCCCGTGCCCACGGCGGTGATGCGTCCGTCGTCCACCAGAACGGTGGCGTTTTCGAGCACGCCGCCGCTCACCGTGTGCACGGTGCCGCCGGTGAGGGCGAAGCGGGTGGGCGTGGCCGGCGTCCATTCGGGACCCGCCAGCGCCGGCGCGGCGAACGGGAGCGACCCGAGCAGCGCGAGGCGCAGGGCCCGGCGCACCGCGAGATCGAAGCGCAGGCGGCTCATCGCGACACCTCCGCGGCTTCGCGATCGGCTTCGCTGCGGAACGGCATGTCGTGGCCGTCGTGCCCGCCGCATTCGTTGCCGCTCTGGTCGGTGTCCTGCAGATAGCGGGGCGGCCAGCGCCGCGACCCGGCGCCCGCGGCCGGCTCGCCCTGCTTCGCGGCCTTCGCGTGCGCGATCAGCGAGTCGCGTTCGCCCGCCAGCGCCGCGCGGCCGGCGAGGTCGGCGGCGCGGTCGAAGTACTTGCGGCCCTCGATCCAGGTCTGCTCGCAGCGCGAGTAGGGCGAAAGCGGCGAGCCGCTCCAGATCGCGAAGTCCGCCTCCTTGCCCGGCTCGAGCGAGCCCATCCGGCCGTCAATCCGCAGCGACCGCGCCGGGTTGATCGTGACCATCTTGATGGCTTCCTCGGGCGGCATGCCGCCGTACTTGATGGCCTTGGCGGCCTCGGTGTTGAGCCGCCGGGCCAGCTCGTCGCTGTCCGAGTTGAAGCCGGCGTTGACGCCGCGATCCCACATCAGCCAGCCGTTCCACGGAATGGCGTCGATCACCTCCTGCTTGTACTGCCACCAGTCGGTGAAGCCGATGCCCGACGCGCCGTGCGCGGCCAGCTCGTTGGCGACCTTGTAGCCTTCGAGGACGTGCGTGAAGGTGTTGACGCGGAATCCGAACTCCTCCGCCAGGCGCATCAGCATGAGGATCTCGTCGGCGCGGTAGGAATGGCAGTGAATGAGGCGCTTGCCGCTGACGATCTCCGAGAGGGCGTCGAGCTGCAGATCGTCGCGCGGCGGCAGCGGCCGGCGGCCGGCGCGCCACTCGGCACGGGCGCGGTCGTAATCCTTCGCCCGGGTGAACGCCTCGCGGATGGTTTCCTCGACGCCGGCGCGCGTCTTCGGGTAGCGGTCCGTGCGGTCCGCGCCGAAGTTCGACTGCTTGGGGTTCTCGCCGAGCGCGAACTTCACGCTCGGGGGAGCGTCGGCCATGAACAGCTCGTCCGGCGGCGCGCCCCACTTGTTGCGGATCACCGCCGCCTGCCCGCCGATCGCGTTGCACGAGCCGTGCAGCAGGTGCATGACGGTCGCGCCGCCCGCGAGCTGGCGATACAGGTTGGTGCTCTCGGAGTTGATGACGTCCTGGATGCGCACCTCGCACGTCACCGAGTTCGTGCACTCGTTGACGTTGCCGAGGATCGCCGAATGGCTGTGCTCGTCAATGATGCCGGGCGCGACGTGCTTGCCCCTGCCGTCCACGATCACCGCGCCCGCCGGAGCGGTCAGGTCGCGCCCGACGGCGACGATCCTGCCCGCGCGCACCAGCAGGTCCGCGTTCTCGAGCGTGCCCCGGGGTCCGGCCGTCCAGACGGTCGCGCCCCGCACGAGCACGGCCGCGGGCTGCGCGGGCGCGGCCATGCGCCAGGGCTCGGTGTTGCCCATCACCGCGGGCGAGACGACCGGCGTCGGATCCTTGCGGGCGGCCTTGTCGTCCTTCCTGACCGCGCGACCCCGCACGCGATGTTCGCCGACGCCCGCGACCGCGAGCGTGCCGGTGAGCGCGTCGTTGGCCGCGCGCAGGTCGAACGATTCCTCCGGCCCGGCGCCGCGCGTCACCGTGAAGCGCAGCCGCGCGTCGTCGAGCCGGACGGCCCGGCCGCTCAGCGTGTCGGCGCCGACGACCAGCGACACGGTCGTGTCCTTGTCGGCCTTGACCGCCAGCGCGTGTTCGCCACCGCCCCAGTCCACCCGCCAGTCGCCCTTCGGTGTCGTTTCGTCCTTCGCGGTCTCGTAGCGGTCGCCTTCCACCCACACTTCGCGCACCTTGCCGCCGCGGAAGAGCGCGCCGCGGGTCACGGTCAGGTTCGCGACCTTGCCCGCGGCGAGCGTGCCGAGGCGCGACTCCAGCCCGAGCATCCGCGCCGGCGTGGTCGTGAGCGCCGCGAGCGCCTGCGCCTCGGTGAGCCCGCGGTCCACGGCACGGCCGACCGCGCCCGGGAACGACTTCACGTCCTTCAGTCCGTTGGCCGTGAGCGCGAACGTCACGCCGGCCTTCGTCAGTGCCGCGGCGTTACCGGGCGCGTCCTGCCAGGCGCGCAGGTCCTCGGTCGCGACCTCGATCGCCTTGTCGGGCGTCGAGACGTCCGGCGGTTCGGGAAAGTTGACCGGCACGATCAGCGGCGCGCCGGTGCGCGCGATGAGTCCGGCGCGCTTGTATTCGTCGCCCGCGCCGACGATGCGGGCGACGACGCCCGCCTCCTTCGCGAGCGCCGCGGCGCGCAGGACCTGCAGCATCCCGTCGCTCACGAACAGCACGCTCTGGCGGCCGCCGATGGCGGGCTGCAGCGCGGCGAGCGAGTTGTCCACGGCGGGGCGCTCGCTCGCGGCCGGCCGGCGGGCCCAGGCCGCGTTCACATCGCGATACCACGCCGCGTCGCGGAACGCCTGGCGGACGACGGCGATCACGCCCATCAGCGAGCCCGGGTAACCCTGGCGCTGCGGCGCGAGCGCCACGACCTGGTTCGCGTCGGCGACCAGCGTGTGTCCGCCGAGCGGGCCGTCGCCGAGCCCCACGACGGCGCTGGTGCCGCGCATCACGCCGGTCCGCGGCGCGACCTGCGCGGCGGTGAAGCCGGCCGCGCGCAGCGACCCGAGTTGCTCGGTGGTGAGCGCGAGGTGCTCGATCGTTCGGTAGTCCGAGCGCACGACCACGAGCGGCGACGAAGCGCCGCGGGCCGGCTCGTCCGCACCCGTCCGCGGACCGGGCCGGCCGGCCGGCGAAGGCGTCGTCGCGCCGGCGCCGCCCGATTCGGAGGGCAGCACGTAGGCGTCAATCAGGCCGGGATACACCGTGAGGCTGTCGCCGGGCCAGATCCGCGCGTCGGCGGGCACGGTCACGCTCGCGCCGACGGCGACGATGAGGCCGTCGCGCATCACGATCGTGCCGCGCTCGATCACCGCGCCGGGGGCGGTGACGATGCGCGCGCCGACGATGGCGTGCACGCGCGGCGTCGCCGCCCGCGCCGCCGGGGCGGTGAGCAGCGTGCAGATGGCGAGAAGGGCGACGGCGGCCCGGGCGAGGAGACTTCGGAAAGCGGGGGTCGCGGGCGACGGGCACGGGGCGGCCCGAAGGGGGCTGGACATCGCGGGCTCCTGCAGCGAATAGAAGAAGTGGTTCGCGCCGCATCCTCGGGCGGCCGGGGAGCGCCGCGGGCGAATCCGTGAAGCCGCGCGAGGTTAGGCCGTGAGCGGGCAGGCGCCGCAGGCCGGCCGACCGGCGCGCCCAATACCGGGACGAGCGCGCCGGGCCCCCCGGGCGTGCGAAATGCATGGCCCGGGGGCGCGAACGTGGTCATTGGCGCGTTGCGCCGCGAAACGACACGCCCCGCGGCAAGCGGTTACGGAGCCGGCGGGCCCGGCACGCACCCTGCGCTGCACGAGGGGTGGCCGGCCCCTCCCCCGAGGAGGCCGGACATCCCCGAACCGGGAGGCAATCGTGAAGAGCAGGATCTGGATCGTCTGTGTCGCCGCACTGGGGCTTTCGCTCTCCGGCCAGGCTCGCGCGGAATCCCAGACTTACCTCGGCTTCACCGTCGGCCTGCGCTCCGGCGCGCCGGAGCCTCGAGCGATCGTGTGGCGCAGCGAGCCTTCGATCGTCTGGGTCGGGAATGTCGCGATCGTGGACCGGGACGCCTGTCACGACGACGTCTTCCGTTGCGACCGCGCCTGGTGGCGCATGAGCGACGGCTGGTGGTACCGCAGCTCGAGCTGGCGCGGACCGTGGACCGCGGTGGACGTGCGGCGCGTGCCGCGCAGCGTGCTCGACCTGCCGGGGCCGCGCTGGAAGCATCATCCGCTCGGCGGCCCTCCGGGGCAGGTGAGGAAGATGCGCCACGAGGCGCGCGAGGCGTGGCGCGAGGATCGGCGTGAGGACCGGCGCGAGGAACGGCGGGCGGAGCGGCGCGAGGAGCGGCACGACCACGGCCGCGACTGATCGCCGCCCCCGCGCGCGTCGTCAGGGCGCGGGGCCGTCCGCCACGCGCGGGGGCGGCAGGCGCTTCAGCCGTGCGGCCAGCAGCGGCGGCGTCACCAGCGTCGTCAGCACGACCATCACGACGACCGCCGAATAGGTCGAGCCGTCAATGACGGGCTCGCCGTGCAACCGCAGCGTGCGGCCGATGCTCGCGAAGATCAGCCCGACCTCGCCGCGCGGAATCATCCCGAGCCCGATCGCGAGCCGGTCGGCGCGCGGGTCGAGCACGGCGAGCGCGCACGCCTGCTTGCCGGCGATCGCCGCCACCGTGAGCACGGCGGCGAACACCAGCACTTCGGGCCGCGCGAAGGCGGTGACGTCCACCGCCATGCCCATCAGCACGAAGAAGACCGGCACGAGGAACTGCGAGATCGGTCCGAGCAACTGCTCGATGCGCTCGACGTGCGGCTCGCGCTCGAGCAGCACCCTGTAGTGCACCTCGTCGAGCACCAGGCCCGCCGCGAACGCGCCGACGATGGGCGCGAGCCCGGCGAGTCCGGCGAGCCACGAGAGCGTGAAGCAGAACGCCACCGCGAGCGTCAGCAACAGCCCCTCGCCGCGCAGGCGGCCGGCGAACGCGAACGCCTGCTTCGAGACCCACCGCCCCACGAACACCGCCAGGACGAGGAAGCCGACCGCCTTGCCGGCGATGACGAGCAGTGAAGCGGCCGAAAACGCCGTGCCCGCCTCGGCGGCCGAGATGACGCCGCTCACCGCCGCCAGCACGAGCAGCCCGAGTACGTCGTCGAGCACCGCCGCTCCGAGAATGATGCGGCCCTCGAGGCTCGCCGCCCGTCCGAGGTCCGCGAGCACGCGCGCGGTGATCCCGACGCTCGTCGCCGCCAGCGTCGCGCCGACGAACGCGTGCGCGAGCCCGGCCTGCCCCGGATGCATCCACGCCGAGACGCCGACGCCGAGCAGCATCGGCGCGACCACGCCGACCACCGCGACCAGCAGCGCCGACGGACCGACCGCGGCGAGCCGGGCGACGTCGGACTCGAGCCCGACCGAAAAGAGCAGGAACAGCACGCCGAGCTGCGCCAGCGTGTCGAGCACCACCGCCGTGTCGGCGCCCTGGAAGACGTGCAGGCCGGCGTTTCCGAGCGCCGAAAGCGCGACGCCCGCGAGCAGTTCGCCGAGCACCGCCGGCATGCCGAGCCGGGCGAAGAGCGCGCCGCCGAGGCGCGCCGCGATCAGCACCAGGACGAGCGCCTCGAGCACCGGCAGCAGCGTGTCGTGGCCGCCGCCGCCCGCTCCGGTCGCGCGGGCGGCGTGCGCGAGCAGCAGCCCGAGCGCGAGCGGGATCGCGAAGGCGCGCCATCTCGAGAATCGGTTCATGACGGGGAGGGATTACCGCAGCGCCGGTGGCCTTGTCGAGCGAAAGCGCCGCGAGCGGCGGGGCGGCGCGATGGGCCTGGTCTGGCTCGGCGCCCGGTCCTGGAGCTGGGCCGACCTCCGCGAGGCGGCGGCGTACGACGCGGTCGCGAAGCCGACCTGCTCGCGATCGCGAGCTGACTGCCGTACGGACTCGTCGCGTTCTTCAGCGTCTTCCTGTTCATGTTCCAGGGCCGCGCCGCGACTTTCGCGGAACTCGTGAACCGCCTGATCTCGCTGCTCGCCCGCACGACCGCGACGCTGATCCTCGCCGCGTTCCGGGGCCGGAAGCAGCCGGCCGTCACCGAGTGGGTGTCGTTCCCATTCATCCTCGTCGCGGTCGGGTTCCTGACCCGCGCCGAGCGGAAGCGCTCGGCCGAGGCCGCGAAGGCCGAGGTCGAGACGGCGCAGGGTGGCGCCCACGCAGCCGACGAGGAGGCGCGGTGAGGTGGCGGCTCACCTCACCACGACACCGCGCGCCGTCAACACGTCGCCGGGCGTGACGAGCCGCAGAAGGTACAACCCCGGCGCGAGCGGGCCGCGCTCGTCGAGCCGCAGCGTGTGCCGGCCCGCGCCGAGAGAGCCCACCTCGTGCGCGCCGATGCGCCGGCCGGCCACGTCGAGCACCTCGATCCGCGCCTCGCCCGCTTCGGCGAGCGTGAACGCCACGCTGGCCGCGGCCGGGCTCGGGTTGGGCGTGAACCCGTGCAGCGCGAGCGGCAGCCCGAGCGGCGTCTCCAGCCACACCTCGGCGCTGGTGCTGCGCGTGCCCGCTTCCTGCCACGCGAGGCGGTAGCCGTAGCGCCGGCCCGGTTCGACCACGCGGTCCTCGTACGCGAGCCGGCCCTCACCGTCGGGCGAGAGCGTCGCGAGTGCGCGCCACTCGCCGGCGTGCTCGCTGCGCTCCAGCGTGGCCGCGAACGACGGCGGCTCGCTCGTGCGCCATTCGAGCGCGATGCGGTCGGCCAGCGCCTCGCTGCGCGCGAGCGACACGCTCGCCGCCACCGGGCCGTCGGCGGCGAAGCGCGCGGCGTAGAACTCGTCGTAGTTCGCCTGCCACACCACGATCGCGCCGCCCTCGCCGTCGCTCACGAGCTTCGGCACGGACTGCTCGAGGCTCGTCGCCACCAGGTGCCCGAACTCGGGCCACCCCGGCGCGATCGCGCCATTGGCCGTGATGTGCTGGAGGTAGCTCGGGCTGACCGTGTTGAAGTCCCGGCACCAGGCGACGTAGAGCCCGCCCGCGCCGTCGTACGTCACTGCGGGGTCGAAGTCGTTGTACGGGTACGACGCCGGGTTGCTGACCCGCAGGCCGTTCACCGGCCAGCCGGGCGGCAGCGTGCCGTCGGGCCGGATGCGCGAGACATGGATCTCGGGCCACTGCCCGGGGCGGAACTCCCACCAGGCGAAGACCACCCCGCCCTGCGCGTCACGCTCCACCTGGATGTCGTACCGACTGCCGGGGCCGCCGCAGACCAGCACGCCCTCCTCGGGCCAGCCGGCGGCGCGCCCGCCGTCGAACGTGAACCGGTGCACCCAGAGCTCCGCGTCGTAGGGGAAGCTTTCCTCGGTCAGCCGCGAGCGCACGACGTAGAACCCGCCGGTGTCGTCGGGCAGCGCCCCACGGATGCCCGCGAATCGGCTCACGAGCAGCCGGCCCTCGGCCGGCCAGCCGGGGGCGTTGGTCCCGTCCGCCCGGATGCGCTGGCCGTAGATGTCCGCGTCGAACGGTTCGGGAATCCCGCGGCGCGTGTCGCCGAAGATCACGAAGGCTCCGCCCGCGTCGTCAGGGATGACGGCATGGCCGCCGCGTCCCGGCGGGGCAAGGCATGCCGGGCGTCCGTCAGGGGGCCAGCGCGCATCGCGGCTGCCGTTGGCGAGTAGGTGCTGTACGTAGGCGTTCTGGGTCAGCCCGGTGGGATCCGCGCGATAGTCGTCCCAAGCGACGAAGGCCCCCCCCACTCCGTCGCTTCCGATACTCGTGTAGTAGACGGTGCTGAGTTGTTGGTAGCTCGAATCCCGACAAACGGGCACACCATTCTCAGTCCAGCCTGGCGGCAGCACCCCGTCGGCCCCGATGCGCTGCGCGTAGATGTCTGCGCCAGTCGTAGCGGGATCCCGATCGTCGCGCCAAGCCAAAAGAATGCCGCCCGCGCCATCCGGAGCAAAGCTCCCCACCGCCTGAAAGTTCCGCATGACGCAGACAGCAAGGCCCGAAGCCGGCCAGCCCGGGTGGCGGTAACCCCCTGAGTCCAGGTGTTGCAGGTAGGCATCTGCATCGGTGCCGTAGCGATCGCGGTAATCGGCATTAACGACATAGACACCGCCCCGCCCGTCGGCCATCGGCGCGACTCCCGTCGGATCAGCCGGCGGCCCAAAGAGCAGCACGCCCGCAGGCGACCACTGCGCCTGGCTCGCAGCGGGAAGCAGCACGCTGAGCACGGCGGTGCCGAAGGCCGTCAATGCCAACCGGACGCGTGACGCGGCTGGTCGTGGACCAAGCGGTGGCGTGAACATGAAATAGAGGTTGACATGAGGCCGGGGGGGGGCTAGCGCTTTGTTCGTCCACAGGCCGGGTGACTCCTCGCACTGGCCTCCCGTGGCGGCCCGAGCCCGCACCGAGTTCCATCCCTCGGGAGGCCACCATGTCGCGCCCTGCCATCCTGCCGCGCCGGTCGTTCACGTCCGTCCTTTCGAGCGGCGGCAACTCGGGCTCGCAGGCCTCGACGCTGGTCATTCGCGCCATGGCGCTGGGCGAGGTCCGGCTCGCCGACTGGTGGCGGGTCATCCGCCGCGAACTCATGACCGGCCTGCTGATGG
>JADLBL010000016.1 GCA_020847735.1 Candidatus Eisenbacteria bacterium | reverse complement strand
GCTGGTGGGGTGATGGCAGGAGCGCGGTTGTTCTCGGTGGGGAAGGTGGGGATGTTCGTCGAGGCGGTGCAGCTCGGCGTCGAGAAGCGGCGCGGGGGCGACGAGGTCACCGTGCTCAAGTTGACGCTGAAGGTGGACCCGTTCACGCCGGAGCTGGCGGCGGCCATCGACGAGGGTCTGGGTGGCGACTCGAACGTGCGCACCAGTGTGTTCAAGATGACCGACGGCACGCCGAAGCCGCATATCGAGCGCGTGGCGTTCAATCTCCACTGCCCGCGACAGCGGATGGACCTCTACGCCTCGTCTGACACCGACAGCGCGCGGCTCTGCTTCGACCAGGTGCGCGTGAACGGCTGCTACGTGCGCGTGCAGAAGGATTCCCGCGCGCTGGCGGCGGTGTTCTCCGTCGCGTTCGGGCCGGTGGGGCCGACCGAGCTGGCCGCGGCGCAGCAGTATTTCCACGCGCAGTGCTTTGTGAGTTGGAGCGAGGCGGAACCGTCGTTCGACTTCGACGACGAGTCGGAGGACGACGCCGACGATGCGACCCCGCCGGCGCCGATGTGGGACGAGGGCGAGGCCCCCGTCGAGTCGATGGCCGATCGCGAGAAGCGGAGCCGGCCGACGGCGAAGCGGGGGACGCGGTCGAAGCGCGCGAAGCACGATCCCGAGGCGGAACATGCCCACCAGGTCGAGGCCGGGCAGGCGAAGCGCAAGCCGAACGGCGCCGTGTCTGCATAGCCCCATCATTACCAAGGAGAAATCACATCCATGGCACCCGCAGTCGCATCCCCCCCGCGGCACTCGGCTTACCAGGCGGCGCTGGCCGACCTGTCTCCGTCGCCACTGAACCCTCGGACGCATTTCGATGATCTCGACGACCTCGCCGCGAACATCCGCGTGCATGGCGTGCTGGTGCCGCTGCTGGTGCGGTCGCGGCCCGACCAGACTGGGCTCGAGATCGTGGACGGCGAGCGCCGCTACCGCGCCGCACAGCTCGCCGGCAACGTGCACGAGCTGCCCGTCGTCGAGCGCGACCTCGAGGACGACCAGGTCCTCGAGATCCAGCTCCTCTCGGCGATCCAGCGCCAGGCGCTCACGCCGCTCGAGGAGGCCCGCGGGTATCGCCGGCTCATCGACAGCAACCGGGCGAAGTATTCCGCGGCCTACATCGCCGACCGGATCGGGCGATCGGAGAAGTACGTCGTCGACCGGATGCGGCTCGCGCAGCTCATCCCGGCGCTGCAGCAACTGCTCGACGCGGAGCGGATCGGCGTGGCGCACGCCGAGCTCCTGGCGAAGCTCAAACCCGAGGATCAGGAGCGGGCGATCGATCCGGGCAACCCCGAGAAGTTCGGCCGAGAGCGTGAGCCCGGCGGACTCTGGCAGTCGATGGGCCGCACCCTCTACGACGAGGCCGAAGACGCCAGTGAGCGAGCGACCGCCGATCCGTATGCCGGCCTGAAGGCTCGGACCGTGAAGGAGCTCGAAGCCTGGATCGCGCGCCACGTCCGCTTCGACGTCGAGCACTTCGCCCAGACGGCGCCGCTCGACTTCGGCGAGACGGCCATCAAGGTGGAGGCGGCACAGCAGGAGCCCGGCCGCGGCCGGAAGGTCATCCAGATCACCGAGGACTATCGGATCGACGACGACGTCAAGGATCCGAGCTCGCGCGTCTACGGCCGCCAGTCCTGGAAGCGGGCCGACGGCACCGAGGGCACGTCCCGCGGCGGCCGCTACGGCGAGACGCGCGTCGACTCGCCGACCTGCGAGCACAGCGTCCTGGGTGTGGTCGTCGTTGGGCCCGGGTACGGCACGGCCTACCCGGTGTGCATCGCCCGGGACAAGTGCAAGGTCCACTGGAAGGCGGAAATCAGGGAACGCGAGAAGCGCGCGAAGGAACGCGCCACAGAGACACCGGCGAAGAAGACCGCCAAGAAGGAAGCGAGCTGGGAGGAACGGCAGAAGCGTGAAGAGGCCGAGCGCAAGCGCGACGTGGCCGCCTACCGCGCCGTGCACCCGCAGATCCTGGAGGCCCTGCAGGCCGCGGTGCCGCGGTCGTTCACCGATCTGAGGATGGTGGCCTATCTCTGGGATGCGCTCGACCTCGGCGACCCGCCGACCGAGGCGCTCCCCGAAGACCTGCCACTCGCGCTGGTGACGGCGCACATGCCGGACGACGACCCGCTCGAGTACTCCGTCAACTTCGAGCTGAAGACCTGCTTGCGCATCCTGCAGGCCTTCGGCGCCGATCCGGCACCGTTCGAGCGGGCGTTCAAGGGCGAGGTCGAGGCGCTCGCCAAAGCCGCCGAGACGAAGGCGCAGCCCGTGGCCGCGGCGAAGACCGCGAAGAAGGCCGCGGCGAAGAAGGCCACACAGCCAAGAAGGCGGCGAAGAAGGGCGGCGCGCGGTGACCGCGGACACGGAAGCGGACGATGAGGAAGAAGGAGCCTGACCGTTACCGCGCCGGCAAGCGCCTCTGGAGCGCGGAGGACGACGCGCGGATGCGCCGGGAGTATCCCGACACGCCGACCGCGGTGCTGGCCCGCCGCCTGCGTCGCACCGTCGAGGCGGTCTACGGCCGCGCCGAGACGCTGGGCCTGCACAAGAGCGAGGCCTACCTGGCCGGCCCGCACGCCTGCCGCTTGCGGCGGGGCGACCAG